>WQUN01000165.1 GCA_009782085.1 Bacillota bacterium | reverse complement strand
CGAGGGCCTCGGCCACGCGGCCGCCCATAAACGCGGATATCTCCTGCTCCATGTACCTTTTAGTGTGATAGGACTTATCCTCGCCCGGAAGCATCACGTTGTACCCGCCGGCCATTCCCGTCGGGATGATGGAGACGATATAAGTCGGGTCCAGCTCGGACATGACCTCGTGGATAATGGCGTGACCGGCCTCGTGGTAGGCGGTTATCCGCTTCTCCTTGTCGGATATGACGCGGCTCTTCTTCTCGGTGCCGACGCCGACCTTGATGAACGCTTTGCGTATGTCCTCCATGCTTATCGCGGTCTTGTTTTCCCTGGCGGCCAGAATCGCCGCCTCGTTCAGCATATTTTCCAGATCCGCGGGCGTGAACCCCGCTGTGGAATGCGCCACGACGGCAAAGTCCACGTCCGGGCCTATCGACTTGCCCTTGGCGTGTATGCGGAGCACCGCCTCGCGGCCCTTCACGTCCGGCTTGCCCACGACGATCTGCCTGTCGAAGCGGCCGGGGCGGAGCAACGCCGGGTCGAGGATGTCCGGCCTGTTCGTGGCGGCGATGATGATGATGCCCTCGTTCACGCCGAAGCCGTCCATCTCCACCAGGAGCTGGTTAAGCGTCTGCTCGCGCTCGTCGTGGCCGCCGCCGAGGCCCGCGCCCCTGCGCCGCCCGACGGCGTCTATCTCGTCGATGAATATCACGCAGGGGGAACTCTTCTTGGCCTGGTCGAACAGGTCGCGCACGCGGGACGCGCCCACGCCGACGAACATCTCGACGAAGTCGGAGCCCGATATGCTGAAATAGGGCACCCCGGCCTCGCCGGAGACGGCCCGCGCCAGATATGTCTTGCCGGTGCCCGGCGGCCCGACGAGCAGCACGCCCTTGGGGATGCGCGCGCCGATGTCCGTGAATTTCTTCGGGGCGCGGAGGAACTCCACGATCTCCGCGAGCTCCGCCTTTTCCTCCTCCAAGCCGGCCACCTGCGCGAAGGTGATCTTGTTCTTGTCGTCCGCGTTGACCTTGGCCTTGCTCCTGCCGAAGGACATGATCCTGTTGCCGCCGCCGCCCTGCATCTGCTGCATGAGGAACATCAGCAGCAAAATCGACAGCAAAGTTATGACCAGCATCGGGACATACTGCATCAGCCAGCTCGTCTTGGGAGTCGGCATGGTGTCGTAGCTCAGGCCGGAAGCGTCCCTCAGCACGCCCATGAACACGTCGACGCTGGGGATCTGGACGGTTATGTTGGTGTTGTCGGTGAAATAGACCTTGGCCTGAGCCGCGCCGCTGATGTCCGTGTCCCTGGTGACCTCCAGCTTCGCGATCTTAGAGGTCCGGCCGTTGGCTATGTCCGCTATAAGGTCGCCGTAGGTGTACACAACCGCCTCGGTTTGAGGCGCGGCGCCCCGGATAGCCATAAGTATGACGATTATCGTAAAGAACACAATTATATATAGGCTGATGTTGCGCATGTACTTTCTCAACTTGCGTCCTCCAATACTAGAAGCTAGATGCTGGAAGCTGGAAACTGGAAAAACTGTCAGTCCTCAAATTTCAGGATGCCGACATGGTCGAGGTTTCGGTATCTTTGCGCGTAATCCAGGCCGTAACCCACCACGAACCTGTCCGGTATCACGAAGCCCGTATAGTCGATCCTAAGACCGCTAAGGACCCTGCGCTCCGGTTTGTCCAGCAGAGCGCACACCTTGAAAGTCGCGGGGTTCTTCGCCCGGAGATGGTCGCAGATGAAACCGATCGTGTTGCCGGTGTCGATAATATCCTCGACGAGCAGGACGTTTTTGCCGTCGAGCCCGCCTTCCACGTCCTTCCTGAACTCGATCTCCCCGCCGACCGTGCCGTTCCCGTAGCTGGACACGTCCATGAACTCAAACTCCACGGGCCCGTTGACCTTCCTGGCCAGGTCTGTCAAAAACACGACCCCGCCCTTCAGGATGCAAACCATGGTTATGACCTTTCCGCCGTAGTCGGCGGTGATCTCCTCGGCCAGCTCCCCTACCCGCTTTTGGATCTGCCCGGCGCTCAGAAGAATCTCCACGGTTTCCCTCATGTCGTCCCCCGCGTTGTTTTTGTCATGTTTGGATCTCCCGCCAGGTCTGTATATAAACCTCGGACGCCTGGCCGCTCCGCCCGGGACTGTTTTCCCCGGTGAAACAGGCGCCCTCGCCCGTGGCGTTCCTTTCGTCCAGGATCCACAGGATATCGCGGCCCGCCGCCACGAGAGGGATCGCGTCCCTGAGGCTTTGCGGCGTCTTGTTGTTGATGAAATAGTCGGAGAGCTTCTGAGTCCCGGCGTTCCGGAGCCTGATCCTGTCGCCGGGCCTCCTCGTCCTCACCTCTACAATTCCAGGTATTTTATCACATAAATAAATTTTAGTACAGACATTAACGCAATTTTGCAGGCGAACTTTTTTTTCGCCGGACATAGTGAACCAAAGCCCCAGATTAGGCTCGTAAACGGACCCGCCCATTGAGAGGAGATACGACGGGCGCAGAATACTTTCCGCTTTATCGCCGTTTTTTTTAGCTTTTTTCCCCGTATCCGTGAAAATCAGCCTGTCATATGAGCGTAAAACCCGTATGCCGCCGGGCAGAAAGACTTTTTTGCCGGTCCGGGCGGTCAAAAGATGCGTGATTTCGCCGATCAGAGCGTATGAAACATCTTTTCCCCGGCCCGCAGTTTCTTTTATAATAAGCCGGAAAAGCCTTTTTATCAGAGCCGTAGGCTGGCCGGCCAAAGCCGGGATAAAGACTTCGCGCAAAACGCCGCCGCCCGCGTCTCCTGCTTGATTGCGGACGAAGACGCATTGCTCATACAGCCGCCCGGCAAAAGCGTCCATACACTCGTTTTCCTCCGCGATTATTGCGGAGAGCCGCGCGATGTTCGCGGTTGCGTCGCGCCCGAAAACCCGCGAAAGCTCCGGGATAAGCCCGTTTCTGACCCTGTTCCGGGTGTACTCGGGGCTGCCGTTGGACTTGTCGTTTCGGAAAGGGATCCCGTTTTCCGCGGCGTAGCGAGCGATCTCGGCCCGCCTTGTTTCGATGAACGGCCGAATGATCCGCGTTTCCCCGCCGGAAACAGGCCTGATGCCCGCGAGGCCGTCCGGGCCGCTCCCGCGCCC
Organism: Bacillota bacterium; assembly: GCA_009782085.1. Taxonomy (GTDB): domain Bacteria; phylum Bacillota; class Clostridia; order Lachnospirales; family WQUN01; genus WQUN01. Next base: position 7,641 of record WQUN01000165.1, on the reverse strand, counting down.
GATGTTCATGAGGACGGTCTCGACGCTGTCGTCCATATGATGCGCGAGGGCGGCGGCCTCCGCGCCGGTTTCAGCCATGACCTCCCGGAAGATACGCATCCGCTCCGCGCGGCCGGCCTCCTCGACGGAGAGCTTGTTTTTGGCGGCGGCTTCGCGCACGCCGGCGCGGAACGTCAGCGCGGGCACGCCGGCCCTTTCGCAGTATTCCCGGACAAAGGCCTCGTCCGCGTCCGCCTCCGCGCCCCGGAGGCAGTGGTTTATATGGACGGCCAGCAAACTGATCTTATACGCGCCGGCGGAATTCAGACGCAGCAATACGTCCAGCAGGCACATGGAGTCCATGCCGCCGGAAAGGCCGATGATAAGGCGGTTTTCGCGGTCTGGGGCGAGAAGGCGGTGCTTTTCTATGGCGGAGGCGATTTTTGTGACAAAAGGGGGTTCGGTCATGGATTGTACCTTTCGCATACCATATAATCAATGTATAGCGCGAAAAAGCGCGTTTGACCCTTTCGGCAACCTCTATAAATGTCACTATAAATGTCATCCTGAGCGAAGCGAAGGATCTTTTATAGCCAAAACATAAGATTCTTCGCTGCGCTCAGAATGACAAGTTTACAGAGGTTACTTCATCCCGCCGGGCGGTTCGCCTTGCCCGTGACGCGCGCTATCGTTACTTTGTATACGGCCGTCCTCGCCAGCGCTCCGTCGATCTCGGCTTCCGCGTTCGGGTTCGACGCCGCGTATTTCTCGCAGATCAGCCTCAGCGCCGCTTTCTTCTCGCCTTCGTCCAGCACGGGCTCGCATCGGCCTTCGGCCACGGCGCTTTCGTATTCGGCGGTGAAGAGCTCCGGGACGAGCCTCACGCGTCTGGCGCAGCATACGCACACGTTCGGGTTAAGCGCGATGTTCTCGAGCTTTTTGCCCTCCGGGGCGCAGTGGAAATAGATCGCGTCCCCCTCCGCGACGGGCGAGATCGGGACGCAATAGGGCGTCCCGTCCGGATTGACCGTGGCCAGCGACGCGTATTCGCAGCCGCGCAGCGTACCGAGGGCGAACGCCTCGTCTTTTTCCCTGTCTTTTCGCCGCATTTGCGTAACCTCCGGTTCCATTGACTTTATGACGCGTTTGGCTTATTATACATCATGCGTTTTGTTGAAACAATAATTTTGCGAAACAGCGTCTCAAGGAGGGCTTTCCGTGTGGGAACGCTTCTTTCCCGACATGTACTTTGACTCGGTTTATGAAATCCCTTATAAAGAACTGCTCGCGCGGGGCAGGACGGCCCTCGTCCTCGACGTGGACAACACCCTCGCGCCGTATTTTGTCCCGCGCCCTCCGGCCAAGGTCGGCGCGCTGATCGCGCGGCTGCAGAAGATGGGTTTCAGGCTCTGCCTTTTATCGAACAACAAAAACGGCAGGCTCGCCGCTTTCAACGAGACGATCGGCCTCCCGGCGGTGCATATGGCCATGAAGCCACTTGCCGCCGGCCTGAAACGGGCCATGCGCCTGCTGGGCGCGGGGCCGGAGAACACGGTTTTGATAGGCGACCAGATTTTTTCGGACGTCTGGTGCGGCAGGAGGACGGGTGTCATGACGATTTTGACGAAGCCGATCTCCGAGCGGGAAGCGCCGTCGGTCAGGATAAAGAGAAGGCTGGAGAGGCCGGTGCTGAGGGCGTACGCGGAATTTGCCCGGAAAACGGAGGCCCCCCGATGATAAGCGGAAAAACCGCGGTCTACGGCCTTATCGGCAACCCCGTCCGGCACACGGTCTCCCCGGAAATACACGCCGTTTTCGCGGGGGCATTGGGCGACGACCTCGTCTACGCGGCGTTCCCCGTGGCGAACGACAGGGTGAAAGAGGCGATACTCGGGGCGCACGCCCTCGGGATCATGGGACTTAACGTCACGATCCCGCATAAACCGGCCTGCGCGGAGTTTGTGAGCGAACTCGACCCGATGGCGGAAAAAATCGCCGCCGTGAACACGCTTAAATACGCCGAGGCCGGCTACGCCGGGTATAACACGGACTGGATCGGCATTACCGAATGCCTCCGGTCGAACGGCGTCTCGCTCTCCGGCAAGTCCGTCGCGGTGCTGGGCGCCGGCGGCAGCGCCAACGCCGCGTGCGTCGCGGCGGCAGAGGGCGGCGCCTCAAAAATAACCATATTTAACAGAACGGTGGAAAAAGCGGAATATCTTGCTTTACGCCTGAAAAAATATTATAATGCGCAAATAGAAGCCGCGCCGCTTGCCGAAGCCCGTGGAAGCGAGATCGTGTATCAGGCCACGGACGCGGGGCGCGGGGAGAACAGGGCGCTCTGCCCGGTGAGTTCAACCGAGTTTTTCAGAGGCGTGGAGTTCGCGTTCGAAGGCATCTACACCCCGTGGGAGACGGAGTTCCTGAAACTCGCGGCAAAAGCCGGCGTAAAGGCCGTGAACGGCTTCGAGATGCTCGTGCGGCAGGCGGCGGCCTCCTACGCGATATGGACGGGGCGGCCGGTCCCGGAAGAAGTCATATCGGACGCCTACGAGCGCGTCGGCGCGATGGTACGCGAACGGGACAGACGATGAGGCGCTTTTATACACGAATTTGTATTATTTGACCCGCATTCACACGGAATGGAGACATCACGATGGACACGAAGATCAACAACTACATGGAGGACTGCGTGGCGCACGCCATCGACGGCGTCATGCACGACGTCAGGTGCTGTTCGTGCGACAAGTGCAGGAGCGACATCACGGCCATAGCGCTGAACTCTCTGCCGCCCAAATACGTCGTCACCAGGAAAGGCCAGCTTTACACCAAGCTCGGCACGCTCCGCCAGCAGTTTGAGGTGGACATAATCGCCGCGCTGACGAAGGCGGCCGTCATAGTCGGGAGGAACCCGCGGCATGAGCCGGACGAGTATTATTAATGAAAAAACCAATACCGTCCTGATCGGTTTCATGGGCTGCGGAAAGACCACCGCGGGAAGGATCGCGGCCAGGCTCGCCGGGATGGCCTTTCTGGACGTCGACGCCGAGATCGAGCGCGCGGAGGGTAAGCCGATCCCCGATATTTTTTCGGAATGCGGGGAATCATACTTTCGAGCGGCCGAGAGCAAAGTCATCGCCGGCCTGGCCGCGGCCGGGACGGCAAACGCCATAATAGCGACCGGAGGCGGCGCTGTCAAGAACCCCGAAAACGCGCGGATCCTTCGTGAAATCGGGAAAATCGTCTACCTGTACGCCTCCCCGCAAAAACTTTTCTCGAACCTCGGCGGCGCCGCGCCGCGCGGCAGGCCGCTTCTCGATGTGCCGGACCCGGCGGGCGAGATCGGGCGGCTGCTGGCGGAGAGGGACCCGATCTACAGAAGCGTCTGCGACGCCGTCGTGGACTGCGACCGGCTCGACCTTGAAGGCGCGGCTTTCGAGATCGCCGGAATCGCGTCTCCCGCAGGGACGGGGAGTTTATAAAATGAAACCCGGGGGGAAGCGCAATGTACAAAATCGCCTTCATAAACGGCCCGAACCTCAATTTCACCGGCATACGGGAAAAGGCGGTCTACGGCACGGCCACTTTGGACGAGATAAACGCGAAAATCGCGGAAGAGGCGGCCGGGATCGGCGCGGAGCCCGTGTTTTTCCAGTCCAATTCCGAAGGCGCGCTTATAGACTTCCTCCAGGCCTGCCATTCGGACGGAACCGACGGGATCGTGATAAACCCCGGAGCGCTTACCCACTACAGCTACGCGCTCCGCGACGCGCTGGAGTCCGTCGGGCCCCCCGCCATAGAGGTGCACATGTCGAACATCCACAGGCGGGAGGAGTTCCGCCGCCGTTCGGTGACGGCGGAGGCGTGCCTGGGCCAGATATGCGGCCTGGGCGCAGACGGCTATATCCTGGCGATGACGGCTTTGATACGAAAATTGAATTCTACGCGCCAGCGATAACATACATTTTATTTCAAGGAGGGGACATATGATTTCAGCAAGTGAGTTCCGGAACGGCGCGACGGTCGAGATAGACGGCGACATCTTCACCGTTATTGACTTTCAGCACGTCAAGCCCGGGAAAGGCGCGGCGTTCGTCCGCACGACGCTCAGGAACCTCAAGTCCGGGGGCATCGTCGAGCGGACTTTCCGGCCGACGGAGAAGATGAACAGGGCGCACATCGACCGCAAGGACTATCAGTACATGTACAACGACGGCGGCCTCTACTACTTCATGGACACGGAGTCTTTCGAGCAGATCGCCATCAACGCCGGCGACATCGGCGACACCCTGAAGTTCGTGAAGGAAAACGACATGGTGAAAGTCCTGAGCCACGACGGGAATATCTTCGGCATCGAGCCGCCCACCTTCGCCGAGCTGGTGATAACCGACACGGAGCCGGGCTTCAAGGGCGACACGGCCCAGGGCGCGGTCAAGCCGGCCACCGTCGAGACGGGCGCCGTCATAAAGGTGCCGCTGTTCATCAGCTCCGGCGAGAAGGTCAAGGTCGACACGCGCACCGGCGAATACCTGGGCAGAGTATAGCACTGCCACTGGCTTGCGGGGGAGGATATGCCGGATTTCATATTGTTTGATTTGGACGGGACGCTGACCGATTCGGGCCCGGGTATCATAAACTCCGTCCGTTACGCGCTCGACGCGCTTGGCGTGGATGCGCCGGATGCGGAAGGGCTGAAAAAGTTTATCGGGCCGGGGCTGAGAACGTCTTTCATGAAATTTTGCGGTTTTGACCGCGAGACGGCGGAGGTTGCCGTCGCGAAATACCGGGAATACTTTACGGTAACGGGGATATTCGAGAATAAGCTGTATCCCGGCGTCCCGGAGATGCTCTCCTCTCTTTGCGGCAATGGCAAGTCGCTGGTTCTGATAACCTCCAAGCCGGAGGTCTTTGCCAAACAGATCCTAGAGCACTTCGATATTGCGCGGCGTTTCAGCTTTATCGCGGGCTCCGAGCTGAACGGTGAACGCTCAGAAAAGGCCGGGCTAATCCGATACGCGGCAGCCGGCGTTCCGGGGATGACCGCCGCCGAAAGCATAATGGTAGGCGACAGGGAGCATGACATCCTGGGCGCGAAAGCCGTGGGCCTGCAAAGCGTGGGCGTCCTCTACGGCTACGGCGACGAGTCCGAACTGAGGGAGGCTGGCGCGGATTATATAGTCAAAGACGTACCTGAACTGAACGACCTATTACTGCATCTGTAATAAAAACAGCCGTTCAACCTAATATGACAAGACGTCATTCTGAGCGCAGCGAAGAATCTTAGACCCTTCGCTGCGCTCAGGGTGACAGTATATGGTTTCTTCCAAGTTTAGCCTCTATACTGACTGGAGCGATATGTCTTTTTCCAGTTTCCAGTTTCTAGTTTCTAGTATCTAGTTTCCAGCACGGGGGTGCAATGGTTTCGACGGGGATTTTGGAAGCGGGAATAGCCATCCGCAGCGGCGGCTGCGTCAAAAACGCCAAACCTTATAAAGAATCGACAACGATAATTTAGCTTTTGCCGCTTAATTAAAGCGGCCGTCGGCCTGGCGTAGCCCGCTGCGCCAGAACCCGGCGTCGACAGGCGGGGAACCTGTCCGCCTAAGCTTTGCGGCGGACAGAGACCTATGAAGCTACCCGAGCGCGAGTCGTGCCGGCTTGTCTCGCGGGAGGGGAAACCGGAGCCAGTCTCCAAGAATAACCGGCTGTGATGGGAGAAGTTGCCGCCGACAGATTTTCGGACCCGGGTTCAATTCCCGGCACCTCCAGCGCGCTTTCGGGTTTCCGCGGAAACCCGAAAGCCGTATTCCGCCGTAATACCGGGCAAAACAAGGGATATGGCAAATATGGCAAATTATTTTCAAAAGCCCTTGACCTTAACAAGTCTGAACCTTTATAATGATTTTCAATTATACCTCCGTTAATCGGCCCTATCGGTCGGGTTATCATCATATACTAAGTCATAGTCACGTGAAGGAGGGCATTTATCAACATGGAAGACAACAACGTATCGTTCGGCGAGCACCAGGCGCCGGAAGCCCCGGCGGCAAACGCCGCGGATAACGGCGACAAAAAGTCTGCCGCAAACGGTCCCCTGAGGATCAAGCTGGGACTGGCAATTTCGACTAACGAGTACACCCCGGAAAACGTCGAGAGGATCAAAGGCGAGTACCTCGCCAGGAAAAGCGTGACGTTCCGCGCCGAACAGTTCAAAAACGACGTGATGGATTTCGACGTCGTCGAAGTGGCTCTGCTGCCCGAATCAACCGCTTTGCTCTTTGACGAGGTGCTTACGGACAGCCTGGAGCTGAGCAACTACGCCATGAGCCCGAACTCGGTGGTCGTTGTCGTGGACATCGGCGGCGGGTCTACCGACGTGGGCGCCATGCAGGGCGTGGAGGTCATCCCGTCGTCGGAGGAGGTATTCTATATCGGGGCCAACTCGGCGCTGGAAGAAGTCGCGACGAGGGTGGAGGCCAAGTACAACCTGGACCCCGGATACCTGGACAACAGCTACATGGACCTGATCCTGCACCATCCGGTGGCTTTCTGCTCCAAGTGCGGAAGGACGGACAAGAACCCCGGTCCGTGCCAGTGCGGAGGGGAGTACCAGCTAAAGTACAATATCCTGAAGCTCGGCAGCAAATCCGTGGACGTCTCGGACATTGTGGACGCGGTCAACAACGAAAAGGCCGACAGGATATCGGAGTTTTTGATCCGCTACTTTAACCGCCTCTTCCAGACCAGGGGCCTCAACAAGACGCAGCTGGACACCGTGATCTTCGCCGGCGGCGGCTCGGAGATCTACTTCGAGCTCGTCAAGGAGAGGATCCAGAACTCGCTCGGGAACTTCGTGGAAATCGTGAAGTCCGACAGGGCGGCCTGGAAAGTCCTGAGCGGCCTCAGCAAGTACATCCTCTACAAGGATAAAAAGACGAAAAAGAATTTCGACCGCTATGTCTTTGTCGATCCCGGCAATTTCAACGTCAAAGCCAAACTGACCGACACGGAGGGCGGCGACATAATAAAGCCGATCATCATGCTGAACAAAATGGCCAATCCGATGGAGAGAGCCAACTTCTCCGTCCGCAAGCCGAACCCGATGATGGATCTGGACCTGGAGATCGCCACGGCGGACGGAAAGGCGAAGCCCGGCGACGGGCGTTTCTTCGTCTCATACCTCGCCAACAAGGGCAACAACCCGAGGACAAGGGACATACAGACCCCGAAAATGTCCGACGACATAACGAACACGATGGTCAACTCGGCCGTGGGCGTGGTCGTCGCCAGGGATAAGGCTAAAAACAACTAGCGTATCATCCCCAAATAACTACTCATTGTCATTCTAAAGATTCGGAACGCGGATTTTGCGGATTATAACGGAAAAAGCGGATATCAGATCTATTCCGCGGCAATCCGTCTGGATCCGCAATATCCGCGTTCCTTTTTTCTGCTTTTTATAAGGCCGTAACGATCAGCACCAGGTTCAGCGCGACGATCAGCACGGTGATAACGACGCCGGTGGCCCGCACCGCCTTGGTGTTTACAAACCGCCCCATGACGCCGCGTTTTCCGGCTATGACTAGCATTTGTATTATTGGCGCCGGCAAAATGAAGCTCAGGACGACCTGGCTCCACACCAGCGCGCTGATCAGATTTATT
>WQUN01000164.1 GCA_009782085.1 Bacillota bacterium | reverse complement strand
CTTGGTGAGGAACCCGTTCGCGTCGCTTGCGATCTTGACCGTCAGGTCTTTCAAGGTCCCGTCGGGCGATGACATATTCGCGCCCGCTTTCAGCGCGTCAAGCAGCGCTTGCGTCGGGTTCGCCGCGTCTATGATCGCCTGCGCCTGGACCGGCGTCAGCTGGAGGTTGTTGCCGTACGCGTAGTACGTGGGTTTGCTCTCCACCTGCGGATCCGGCGTGATCACAAGCACGTCCCTGTCGACCACTTTGCCTGTGATGGTCTTTGTAATCAGCGGGTTCGAAGCCGGGTTGTCCACGCCGGCCACTTTAATGCCGGGGTAGACGCCTTCCTGTTTTGTATACCCGCCGGTATCCTGCACGCTCGTCTCCTGGATCGGCGCGCCGGTTTCTCCGTCGTACAGCGCCGTCCTGGACCGCGAGAGGATCTCCTGGTTGATCTGGCTTGAAAGGCTCGTCACGTCGGAGAGCTTCGCCACGAAGCTCTTCGCCGCAAGGATACGCCCTTTACCCACCACGTATGTGCCGTCGTTCACGGCGACGACGCGCTGCGCTGTCACGGTGTTTCCGTCGCGGTCGGTTACGCTGAACTTCACCGGATAGAGGCCGACTGCCGAAGCGTTTATGGTCGCCGGCATCGGGGTCCCCGTGTAGGCCGCCGTCACGCTGTCGATCGTCACCGTCGGATCGGGCTGGTTATTGATATCGAAATCCGACACCGAAACGCCGTATTTGATTGTGTAAGCGCCCGGGTCGATCGCGCCCGCCGGCTTATCCGCGGCCGGGCCTACCCAGACCTCAAGCGGCGTTGTGGCTGAGAGGACCGGCGCGGGGCCGTTCGAAACGACGCCCGTCACGTCCGCTTTCTGGACCGTCGCCGCCACCCCGCTGATTAGGAACCGGATCGGGTCGGATGAGCCCGGGCCGGATACATAGTTCGGCCCGTACACGCCCAGCGAAGCGGAGAATTGGCCGTAGCTGGACAGGAATACGCTCTTATCCGGCGCGCTGTCCACCAGTTTGATGACTACCGCCTGCGCTTTATTGATAAATGTTTGCGGGGAGCCGGCAACGATTGCCGCCGCGTCCGTCTGGTTCGCCTTGAAGTTGTTCGCCGCGATCGCGTACTGGCTGTCCTTCGTGCCCTGGTCGATGACATCCGCGTTCTTCACGATCGCCTTGATATCCTTCGTCACCGTGCCGCCCGCCGGAGAGGGGACCTGCCACGTGATGGGGTAGTTGCCCTCGGGCGCGCCTGCCTGATAGCCGGCCGGAGCCTGCGTCCACGTGATGTCGTTCGCGCTGATCGGCGTGCCGTCAGCCGTATACGCTTCCGCGTACGACAGCGCTTTCGCCTTGACCATGCTCCAGTCAGCCGCGTTGCTGGAGATCACATAATTCTTCGCGCCGAGGATGACATCGTTCTTCCCGTCGCCGTCCGTGTCTTTGATCACATAGCGCCCGTCGTCGACCACCACAGCGCGCGTGGCTGTCGCATTGTTGCCGTAGCCATCCGAGACCGTATAGGTGACCTTCGTCACGCCGACGTTCTGCGTGTCGACCGGGATCGCCGGCGTCGCGACCGTCTGGGCCAGCAAGCTCACGCCCGGTTCTACCTGGCTCGTGACCGTCATCTTCGCCTTCAGCTCGGCCTGCGTCATGATGTGGGACGCGCCCGGTGTCGCAGGAACCACCAGCGGCGCCTCCTGGAACGCGATGATCGGGTTGCCACCCAGATAATAGCCGCTGTTCTGCGTCTTCTGCTGGACGGTCGCGTCGCCGAGCGCGATTGTTATCCCGCTCGCCTTACCGGACGTAGCCGCCAGCGTCGTGTAGACATATCCGCCCGGCAGACTGAACTGCAGGCCGTAGGTACCGGCCGCAAGCCCGTTGAATTCATATTTTCCGTCCGCGCCCGTGGTCACAGATTTCCCGCTTATGGGATTCCCGCCCTGATCCAGCAGCGTTACCGTGACGCCGGAGAACAGCGTGTCTGTTGCGGAGTTATATACGGTGTTCTTATGCGTCGCGTCCGTTTTGAACGTGATGCCTTTGATCACGCCTACGTTGTCCACTTTCGTGTCCGGGCTGGTCGGCGGAAGCGTCGTGTTCGCCTGATCAGTCGGCGCCGGATCCACGCCCGGAATGTATTGGCTGGGGCTCATACCGGAGAGCGGCTCGTTCAGGACCAGTTGCCCGCGGTTCAGCAGCTGCGCCTTGTATTCATTGTTCGACGCCAACCGTACGATTTGCGCCGATACATACACGTCGACCACAGCGCCGGCCATGTTCTTGATATCCGTTATGGTATATGAGAATGTCTGGCCCGTGGTGGTCGCTTCACCCGCTAAACGGAGTTGGTTCTGGTCGATCGGCAGCGTCCGGGTCCCCGTGCTGTCCGTTACCTTAACGACAATGCTCCCGGGACCGGCCGGAGATATATACGACAGGCCCGGATCCATGATGTCCTTCACCGTCAGCGTGCCGTAACCCGTCGTGTCCGCCGGGACTTTGAAGCTCAGCCGGTAAGTCACTTGCGTCGTGCTGTCATTCACAACGCGGGTGTCTACATAGCCGGCCGCCGCGTTCGCCGTCTTGTTCGGCGTCGGAGGCGTACCCGCGTACGCGCTCGGCGTATCATACGGATCCGCGTTCGAATCCTTCGCGGGGTCGTAGACCTGCTTGCTGAAAGAACCGCTCAACTCGTTGACGGAATTTGTATGCGGCCACGCGTAACCGCCGTCCACCGTCTTGTGGTAATCCGCTTCATTCGAGGAAGCAAGATCGATGGTGACTTTCACCGTCCGCGTTCCGTCCGTCGTCGTCATGCCGTAATTCGAAAGATCCGGGAACAGGATGGTATAAGTGCCGGAGCTGACATACGTACTGCCTTTGACGTCAAAGACAAAATGCCCGTTCGCGTCCGTATTCACCGTCATATACGGCGAGTTTAACGGAACATTGCTGGTATAATCGCCTTGATATAAGTTGACCGCTTTGTTCTTGAAGACTCCGGGAGGCGTGGCGCCCATCCCTTCGTTGCTGTCCAGCTTGCCGTTGCCGTTGCTGTCCACGAACAATGTGCCTTCAATCTTCCCGCCATAGACATGCGCCGTGACGGTCACCATATGGTCGGCGTCCATCGGCGTGCCTTTGACATGGAAGGTCACGTTGTAGTCGCCCGGGGTCGCCGGGTTCGGGATGGCCACGGATGTAACCTCAACCAAGTTCTTGTCCAGAGGGTCGGTCACGTTGACCCGGCCCTTTGCGCCGGACAGGTCGATCAGCTGGGCGTTGCGGTCCGCTACGGCCTTCGCCATCATTGCCGTAGCCTGATCAACCGTGATCGAGAAATTATTCGCGCCGATGTACGGGGTGACAGGCCCTTCGAAAGGCATAACCGTCACTTTGGAACTTGAAGCGATGGATTTGTCATCCACCGCGTCAAAAGAAACCTTGTACGGTTTGCCGTTCGGGTTGGCCGTATTGAATCCCGGCAATTGATAATAAGCGGAAGTATCCCACGCCGGATTGACGCCGGCAAACTCGATATTGGTGCTCAGCGTGACCGAGGGGGTGCGCTTCTCCGCCTTGGCCCCGATCAGGGTCAGCAGGTCCTGCGACTGGGTCGTGCTGTCCGCGATCGTCCGGGCCGTCGGGAGGTTGATGTACTTATCCGAGCTGCTCAGGATCAGGTCGGACAGCGCGACGGTCAGGAACGGCGCCGCCTTCGCCGTCGTGTCATGGATCGGGGTGTCGGCGATCGGGTTCTTGTTGCCGTTCGCGTCCTCGAGGATGAAATAAACTTTGTCGCCCGCCTGCAGGCTGCTGACAGCGCTCGCCGGCAGCGTATAGCTCCATGTGCCGTCGGAATTCAGCGTTCCGAGCACCGTGTTGCCGCCGTCCTTGATGACATTGTCCGCGGTATTGACGACCGCGTAGAGCTTCACAGCCGGGTCGGGGTTGTTCGTCTGGGCCGCCGCCTGCGCGGCAGCCGGGCTCCACGTCCCGGTCACGCTGGAGGTGACGCCGACCCAGAGCTTTCCGTTGTTCGGCGAAGTCACCACGGCCGGAACCGGCGGCAGGACGTCTTTGACCGTTTGCCCGGTTGCCGCCGTGCCTATGATATTGGGCGGCGTCTCATGATGGACTTTCGGGTCGCCCGGATTGTTCGCCGGGCCGCGCCAGACGTCGGTATATTTATAGG
>WQUN01000163.1 GCA_009782085.1 Bacillota bacterium | reverse complement strand
TTCATAAACCTGTGTACCGAAAAACGACGTAAAAGTAAAAAGTTGCAGTTGAATCTTTAAGTTAGTGGATATGGAGCAGAGCCCCCGCCCTACAATTATTTGTGGTTTACGGCGGGAGCAGAGCCCCCGCCCTACGATTATTTACCGCTGTAATAGGCAAATAGGCAAATTCACGGAATTTAGCTGACCTGTTCGCGTCCGCTTTTCGGCCCGTTAGTCGTTTTTCATGTCTGCGGAGCAACGTCCCCGCCGGCCGATCTTCCGCTCAGAAACCGCAGTATCGTTTCGTACCCTTCCTCGGCCGTCGAAGCGGCCTCGACGGCCCTTTCCATCGGGCACACGCCGGTTCCGGCCCTGTCGCGGATGAATGGCGTCATCTGCCCGTATGAGAACGGGACGCCGTTTTCCGCGAGGACTCGCGCCGCCGGCTCGCTCATGACGAGGCCGTGGCAGGCGGCGACGCCGTTTCGGACCAACACGCAGGCCGCGGCCTTGCCGATCACCTTGTCCGCCACATATAAGCCGCGAAGGCCGTCCGGGTTCCCGGAAATCCTGTCCATCAAAGGTTTAACGCCGTTTTCCCGGGATTTGAAAGCCGGCTCGCCGTCTCCGGCGTATCCGACGCAGGAGGCGTCCCCGGCCAAAAGCTCGTCGACCGCCTTTTTCAGAGGATCTGACACTGCGTTTGTCAATCGAAAACCTCCTTGCGCATAGAATGCTTTTGTGGTAAAATAATACAGTTAATACATAGAGAGAGATTTTATACTCAGATTTTATACTCATAAAAACGGGGGATCCGCAATGTTGAAAGACAACCTGTTCAAGAAATTCTTTGCCGCGGCGGTGGTGCTTTGCTTTTGTTTTTCCTCGACGCTCAGCATAGCGATAACCGCGTCCCCGCCGCCTGACGCCCAGGCGACGCCGCAGCAGGCCGCGCCCGCGCCTCAGGCGTCCACGTTCGCCGGGAATTTATATCTGGACAATATCGACTTATCCAGCCTTACATATTTCGGCGCCAACGCCAGGTTCGGCCAGATCACCGCGCCGGTCGCGCGAGGGTTTCTGGTCAGCCTCAGCGCCGGCGGCCAAAAATACGAGATACGCGCGGCCGACGTGGGGTTCCGGTCCAATTCGCCGGAGCAGCTGAATCAGCTCTGGGCCTACAGCCGGACAAATGCGGAAGGGCCGGGCGAGAGGCTCTTTACGACTTACTTCTGCGACAACACGAAAGCCCAAAACGCCGTTGACAGGATAGTGAAAGAAGCCTGCCCGGACAGCGTCCCGGCGTTCGCGCGGCAAAGCGAGCCCGTTTTCGATTTCGAAAGCCGGGAATTCACCGCCGCCGGGCCGGCGCCCGAGGAATATTTCGACCCCGAAACCGTCCGCGGTCTGCTCACGGACGGCCTCGCCCGCGCAGTGGCATATGCCAACGAACACCGCGCCGCGCCCGTCATAGAACTCACGGCCAAGCCGGTCAAGGTGACGCCCGCCGCGACGGACGTCTCCGGATACGGGCTGCTGGCCTCCTATTCGACCAGGACCACGAACGTCGCAAACAGGAACACCAACATCTCCCTCGCGTGCGCGGCCGTGTCGGGCGCCACGCTGGCCCCGGGCGACACCTTCTCGTTTCTGGGCGCGGTCGGCGAGACCACGGAGGAGAAGGGCTACAAGGTGGCCGGCATCCTCGTGGACGGCAAGCCGGACGAGGGCATCGGCGGGGGCATCTGCCAGGTCTCGAGCACGCTGTACAACGCCGTGCTCGACGCGGGGCTGAAAGTCGTCGAGAGGCACCCGCACTCCGCCCCCGTGGGCTATGTCCCGAAGGACCGGGACGCCACGGTCAGCCTGCCGAGGACGGATTTCAGGTTCCGGAACGACACGGACAGCAGCGTTTACATAGTCATGGACTACGACAACAGGACGGTGACCGCCTCGCTGTACGGGAAGCTGCCGTGAAATCACATATGCTACGATACGACCGAGTTGTCCACGATATAGTCTATGACCTTTTGATCCAGGACGACCAGTTTCAGATACGGCAGGCCGTACTGCTGCTCGTATGAGGAGTAGTCGCCCGACCCGACGTATTTGGTGAAGTAGTTCGTCAGGTCCGCGTCGCTGACCGAGTATTTCAGGTCCTCCGCGATAGCCTGGCAGATGAGATAATACTTGGCGCCGTTCTCGTTGGTGGTTTTGTTGGCCTCGATGAGCTGGTCCACGCTTGTGTAACCGAAATTGCCGCTGAGGAACTCCTCAAGCGTCACGCCGTTGTAGGCCGCGTAATTCTGATAATAGGCTATCATGGAGTTGACCTTGTAGTTGATCAGCGTGTCGGGCACGGATTTGACGGTCACGTTGTCCGCAAAATACTGCTGGATATATTGCTGTATGGCTTCCTTCTGCAGCTCCGCGCGCATCCCGTCCTTCATCTGCGCGACGGTCGTCCAGCCGTACCGCGACGCCAGGTTCGTGTTCACGAACTCGTCGGTCAGTTCGGGCTTGACCTTGTCGGCGATATAATTTATCTTCGTGACGAACAGGGCGTCCTTTCCCGCCAGATCGGTCTGCTGATAGTCGGCCGGGAAGGTGACGTTCACGTTTACCGTCTCGCCCGGCTTGTGGCCGATGAGCTGCTGAAGGAAGTCGTCGATATAGCTCGTGACCCCTATGGTGACTTCCGTGCCCTGGCCCTGGGTGGAACCGCCCTGGAACTCGACGCCGTCTATGCTCCCGACGTAGTCGATGTTCACGGTGTCGCCGTCCGCGACCGCGCGGTCGGTGATCTGATTGCTGGTCGAATAGCTGTCCAACATGCTGTTTATCTGGGATTGGAGCTGATCGTCGGTGACCGTGCGCACGTCGTTGGAGATCACCATCCCCTTATACGCGAACATGTCGACGTAATCCAGCGCCCTGACGCCCGCCCAGAAGCCGTTCTCGTCGATGCCCTCGCTGTAGGAGAACGGGGTGGCGGTCGGCGCCGCGGCGTCCGTTGGCGCCGCGCCGTCAGTAGCCAAGCTGTCGGCAGTCGAAATGGTGGCAGTCGGCGTCGGGGTGTTCGTCGACGTCGGGGGCGTGGACGCCGCCGCATTATTCTTGGGCTGGGTGGCGGCGGGCGCGCCGCTTTTGGAGCCGCAGCCCGCCAGCGCAAACAGCGGCGCGGCCGTTACAAGCAAAACACACAGGCAAATCCTCAGGTTTTTCATTCACAGTCCTCTTTCCTTTAGTTTATGGACCAAATCCACGTAAAACTCGCACACGTCAAACCCATCGACGTTCTTTCGCGTCAAATCTACCGGAGTGCGAAAACATTAGCCTCCTCTGTCGCCGATTCGCCGCAGAAGCGTTCGTCGAATCGGCTCGTCGTCGGCAAATGTTTTCAGCATCCGGTATATATCATATCGGCGTGGGATATGCCCTGTTTTCCCTTCGGCGAGAGCACTCCGAGGAAATTTCCCCATTCCATCGAGCTTACGGCCACGAGGCCGTCGTTGTCCCCCTCCGCCGGGGCGATGATGCCGTAGCCCAGGCTCAGCGGGAACGCCGCGCCCGACCGGGACGTCATCCTCGACCCCACGCTCTGGTAATAGACCCCGGGCGCGTCCGGCATCTCCCTGTTGAGCGAGGCGCACGCGGCCTCGGTCAGGCCGGACAGCCCGCCGAGGAAATCCGCCGAGTCGTCCCCCAGGAAGCTAAAAAGCGTCTCATATTTCCGCCCGACGGACGCCAGGGCCTTTTTCGGCATTTTCTCAATGATCCGTCCGACGTAGCCGCAGCCCCTGTGGGGAGTGTTGACGGTGGTCAGCGAGGCGACCAGCTTGTCCGCCCCGAGGCGGCTTATTGCCCAGCGGCTGTCCAGGCCGCCCTTGGAATGCGCGATGACGTTGACCTTTTCGCAGCCGGTCTCCTTAACGACGCCGCGTATGCACTCCGCCAGCTCCGCGCCGCATTCCGCGACGGAGGCCGACGACTTCTGGTTTCCGTAAAAACACGCCGCGCCGTTTTGCTCCAGCTCCTTTGGGATGCGCCCCCAATAGTTGAATTTGTTCCAGTCGCGGAAGAATATTCCGTGTACCAGCAAAATCGGGTATTTCGTCCCGCATACGGCCTCATGCGCCCGGCTTTGGTTGAGTTTCGCCCTGCCGGCGGCAAATTTGTATTCCTTGACCGCGTCGGCGCAGAGCTTTTTCAGCAGGTAAATATTATAACCCGGCAGCCACCACAGGAACACGAACAGGACCCGCGCGGAGATCCCGGCCTGCGCGGACGTGGCGAAGATGCGGATGAAGCCGTTCAGGACCAAAACCATCAGCAACAGCAGGCACAAAACGCCGTTTGTCGCCAGTATCCACCCGGACGCGCCGCCCGCGACCGCGCGGTTGGCGGAGGGGAACAGGAGCGACAGATACAGCGCGGCCTCCGCCAGGAGGCAGACCGCCGCGCACAGTATGCATTCCCGGCCTCCCATCAGAATCCGGAGCCTTTTTTGCCCGAAGTCCAGTTTCGCGCTTACCGGACGGATGTTGAACCAAACGAAAAAGGCGCAGAGGATCGCAGCCAAGACGACGCCAAGGGCCGGGTGGAGGCGGAGGCGGTCGGAGAGAAAGACAATGTTGAGAAAGACCGCCAACAGGACGCAAACCCAGATACGTCGCAAAATATTATATCTCATCCGCCGTTTATTCCCCTCTCCCCGTCGCCTCTATCGGCCTGAACACCTCGGCCTTCCCGTACTCCTCCTCGGCCTGCCTGGCGCTTTCGGCGGCCATTTCGTAAAACCTTATCTGGGAGCGGTTGTGGTCCTTGCCGCGCCTGTCGACGCGCTCGTAGCCGCCGTCGGGCAGGAGCTGGCGGAGCTTCTCGGTGTCGGAGAAGCTGATGTCCAGTATGTCCAGGAGCCGCTCCTTCAAAGCGGCGTCCTCTATCGGGAAGGCGATCTCCACGCGCCTGTCGAGGTTTCGCGGCATCAGGTCCGCGCTGGAGAGGAAGATTTTCGGCGTGCCGGCGTTCTCGAAGTAATAAATGCGGCTGTGCTCCAAAAACCTGTCCACGATACTGACGACGGTGATGTTCTCGCTGACGCCCTCGACGCCGGGCCGCAGGCAGCATATGCCGCGTACCAGGAGCTTGACGCTCACGCCGGCCGCGGAGGCTTTGTACAGCGCGTCGATTATGTCCACGTCCACGAGGGAGTTCAGTTTCGCCAGAATGCAGGCGTCCTTGCCCTCCAGGGCGTTTTTCGTCTCCGTCCCGATATAGTACAGGAACGTCTCCCGGAGCGAAGTGGGCGCCACGGAAATTTTGTTCCAGCTCGTGATGACCGAGTAGCCGGTCAGGACGTTGAAAAGGGACGAGACGTCCTGCCCGAAAGTCTCCTTGCAGGTGAAATAGCCTATGTCGGTGTATATGCGGGCGGTGTTGTCGTTGTAGTTGCCGGTGCTCAGGTGGAGATAGCGCCGGATGCCGTCGTCCTCCCGCCGAACCACCAGGCACATCTTGCAGTGTATTTTCAGGCCGACGAGGCCGTAGACCACGTGGCAGCCGGATTTTTCGAGTTTTTTCGCCCAGTTGATGTTGTTCTCCTCGTCGAAGCGGGCCTTCAGCTCCACCAGAACCGTGACCTGCTTGCCGTTTTCCGCCGCCTGGATCAGGGCGCTGACGATCGGCGAGTCGCCGGAGACGCGGTACAGGGTCTGCTTGATCGCCAGAGTCTTCGGGTCGGCGGCGGCCTGACGGACGAAGTTCGTCACGCAGTCGAAGGACTCGTAGGGATGGTGGACGAGGACGTCTTTTTCGCGGATGACGCCGAACATGTCCTCCCTGTGCAGGAAATCCGGGCAGGGCTGGGGTGGGAGCGGCGCGTCGCGAAGGTCGTCCGCGCCGGCGAGGCCGGAGAAGCCCATCCAGACCGTGTGATCCATCGGGCCGGTGATCTCGTAGATGTCGTCCTCGTCCAGGTCCAGAGCCTTTTCCAAAAAGCGGCGCGACGACTTGGCCATTTTTTTCTCGATCTCGAGCTTGACCGGGTCGCCCCATTTCCTGCGCTTGATCGAGCGCTCGATCTCGTCCAGTATGTCCTGGGAATCCTCCTCGTCGATGGACAGGTCGGAATTCCTGACGACCCGGAAAAGCGCCGTTTTCAGGACTTTATAGCCGTGGAAAAGCTCTTTGACATGCTGCTCGACAAGTTCCTCCAGGAACATGAACAGCCTCTGGCCGGGTTCGGAGGGCAGCGGGATTATCCTCGGGATTACGGTGGGAATCTGCATGACCGCGAAGTATGTCTCGTCGTCGCCGTGCCGCTCCAGTTCAGTGATGATGTGAAGGGCGCCGTTGTTCAGCAGCGGGAAAGGCCGGCTTTGGTCTATGGCCATCGGCGTGAGGATGGGGTAGACCGTGCTCCTGAAATAGCGGGTGACGTTCTCCCCCTGACCCGGGTTAAGCTCGCCCCAGGGCAGGAACCTGATGTTTTCCTTGGCCAAAGCGGGCAAAATGGAGCGGGTGAGGCAGCTGCATTGCCTGGCGGTCATGTCCCGCGCCTTGAGGCTTATCTCGCGGAGCTGGTGCTTGACGGTCATGCCGGCGGGGTCTTTGTAATTCGGGTTCTTCCCCTCCATGGCCCAGAGGCTCGAGACGCGCACCATGAAAAACTCGTCCAGGTTCGACGCGGTTATGGCCAGGAATTTGAGCCGTTCCAGCAGGGGGTTGGATTTGTCGACGGCCTCCTCCAGCACGCGCTCGTTGAATTCCAGCCAGCTCAGTTCGCGGTTGATGTAATGGTTGGGGTTCAAGGAAGACACCTTCTTTTATCGCTTATTCGTCATGTTCCCTCAGTCTTTTTGCGTAATCAGCCAGACAACGGTTCATGATCACTTCCGGTTTAACGCCGTTTTGCTCCGCGACTTCCAAAAACACCTGGTAATCCTCGTGCTTTACGGCGACTTCGACCTTTCTGTTCAGCTTCTCGAAATACGGGTTTTTAACGCCTCTTTTGAAGTCCTCGGCTGTGTATTCAGCTTTCATAACTAAAACCTCCTGAAATATATAGCTTAATTTCACTTGTTGTAGCTTTTCTTGCGGATATGAGCCTGACTATATCATCACGATTACCTCGATAACAATGACAAACGGTTAGTTCGCGAAACAGCATATCTTCCCCTATCAATATAAATCTTTCTTCGTATTCCGAATGTATTTCGTCATAAATCAAAACGGCGTTTTCATCGTCAAATACAGTTTTTGCCTCTTGAAATGATATACCATGTTTGATTATGTTAATCTCATTCTTTTTTTCGTCCCATTCAAATTTCAATGCGCAATCCACCTTTATATAACAGGTTTATGGTTTGTTAATATTAATTTAATCCAGCCTCCCCCCTGGCATACGAGCCGAAAAGCGCGACCCTTTCCGCGCCGTATGAACGGGCAACCGGGGCGACCAAAGACGCTATTTCGCCGATTGTGTAAATACCTCCCATAAACTTACATCACCTTCTTCTTCCGAATCGACGCCTTTATCCCGAACACTTCCTCGAAAAACACGGCCCGCTCGTTGAAGGCCCAGTTTTCCAGATCCGTGTTCTTGTCCGTGGTCATCGTCAGGATCAGCTCCGTTTCCGTGAGCTTCGCGTCCAGGCCATCTAGCTTCTGGGTGTGGCTGCGGTCGAGGGAGTCGGAAATACGGAGTATGGCGGAGAGCTTGGAGACGAGCACGCGGTCGAAAGAGCCGAGCTTACGGTAGTTCTCGTCCTCCAAGGTCGGCGTCAGGCGCGAGTGGTAGCCGCAGATCAGCGCGACTATCTCGCTTTCGCGCTGGTTCAGGCCGACTATGTCGGAGCCGCGGGCGATATAATAGGAGTGCTGATAGTGGTTTCTCAGGTTGACGAACTTCCCGATGTCGTGCAGGACGGCCGCGACCTGCAAAAGCAGCTTTTCCCGCGCGCCCATGCCGTGTATCTTCTTCATCTTGTCGAAGATTGTGAGCGCGAAGTCCTCGACCTTTCTGGAATGCCCCTCGATGACGCCGTACTTTTTCGCCAGAGCCCTGGCGGACAGCACCGTGTTTTTGTTGAATTCCTTGTTTATCGCGGCGAACTCGTCCGGGAAGAGCATTTCGTACACGATCGCGTCGGAGAGCAATATCTGCGGGGAGATTATCACGTCCGTCTGCGTGAAGCGCAGCAGGTTGCTGTATATGCACATGGCCGGCAGCAGCACCTCGGCCTTTTCCATCGGCAGGCGGTATTCCGCCGATATCCTGTCGGTCGTCTTGTTTTTCAGGTCGCCGTACAGGGCGGTGAACTTCTCCTTGGTTATCGCGTAAAAGACGCCGTTTTTCTCCGCCTGGGCCAGCTCGGCCACCATGGCGATCTCGTTGCCCGAGACGATGAAGTTCTTGATATGCCTGGGCAGCTCGCCCTCCAAAATGTCGGTGAAGCTGTTCAGGTATTCCTCCAGAACCACGTAGAATTCCCCGGAATACTCCTGTATGTCCTCGAACATCTCGCTTATGCGCAGCGAGCCGATCTTGACGTTCTGCAAAAACGGTATCCTGCCGTTTTCCAGGACGGACATGCCGATGTTCCCGGAGCCGATGTACACCATCATGGCGGACTGTTTAAGCTCCTCGTCTATCATGCTGGACACCAGCTTGTAGATGTAGAGTTTTTCGTCCATGTCGTCGATGACGCGGATGTCGAGGCCCGTCTTGATCTTGATCTGGTCCAGAATATACTCCGAATTCACGGCCTCGCGCACGGCCGTGGTCGCTATCACGCGCACGTCCTCCGTGCCGACGCCGTATTCCTCCGTGGCCGCGAGGAAGTTTTTGATGATCGCGCAGGTCTTTTCCACCTTCTCGAAGCTGATCTTGCCGGTGTCGAAGGTGTCCCTCCCGAGGCTCAGCGGGTAGGTCAGGTTCTCGATGTATTTGAATTTGCCGCGCGCGTTCTCCGCGATCTTAAGGCGAAGCTCGTTGGAGCCGATGTCGATTACGGCGGCCGTCCGGGGGCGGTCCTTCGGGGAGGATTTTTCCCGCCGGGGGGTCTTGGCGGCCTTGGCTTCTTTGGCGGCGCCGGTGTCTTTGGCCGACCTGGCGCGATCCTTGGATTTTTCTTTTTTGGGCATAATCTCTCTCCCGTCTGGAAACGAATGAATCATGAATCTCCGCCCGCGTCAATTTCCGAAAAGCCTCTTCTCGAGAGCCTTGATCCGAAGCACGTTCGAGGCCTCGTCCCAGCTAAGTACGGAAAAATCGCCGGGATAGGACGGATCGGGCACATACCAGCTCTTCGCCGTGAAGTATTCCCTGTAGACCTTCCTCTTGAACATATAGCCGTGCCTGGCGAATATCTCGTTTCTCGCGAATCGGAGCAAGTCCGGGTTTATGCTGTTTATTTCCTCCTGGCTGAGATAGACCGTGCCGCTGTCGGGCACGACATAGCTGCCCGGGTCGGTCGGCAGAGCGCTCGGCAGCATCTGGCCGGAGGCGGCGCCGGAAGGCGGCGGTTGGGCAGCCGGAGATGTGCCCGTTGATTTTGAGGATGGCGAAGATGCCGCGGCCAAATTACCGGAGACGCCCGTATCAGGGCCGGGGGAGGGCGAGGCTTCGCCCGTACCGGCGGCGGGAGAGGCTTCGCCGGCGCTTCCTGTGTTCGCGTTGGCCGAGGCCGCGCCCGTTTTGTCGGTGTCGGGGTTGGATGAGGCTTCGCCCGTACCGGTATTATCCGGGTTTGCCGTGGCCGTTCCGCCTGTGTCGGCGATTTTCGGCTGTGCCGTGGACGCGCTGTTTTCGCTCGGGGACGAAGCCGGCGCCGGTGAGCTCGCGGAGCCGCTTTCGGTTTCCGGCGAAGGCTGCGGTGTTTGCGGTCGAGAACTCTGCCCGGGCGAGGCCGCGGACTCTGCGGTCACGCCATTCCCCTGCGACGACGCAAAGAATTTGTCCTTGGCGGACTGCAACTCCAAAAAAACGAAGAGAGCGGCCAGGACAACAAACAGCGTCTTTCCGACGATCGGCAGTTTTTGTTTCTTATTGTTCATAGCGGCAATATGCTCCACTTCGGCAAGACATAAATTGTCATATCATTGTTTTCGGCCATAGCCTTGACCGCGGCGGACTCGCCGGTGTCAAGAGGAGGGGCTGAAGTATTGGCTGTCACGGCGGATCCATTCAGGTCCAAGTCAGAGATGCCCGCGCAGGTTTTTTTGTTTCTGTCCAAAGCTGCAACGGCGGCGGCTTCGGCGGTTTTGTCCGCGTCAAAAGTAGCTCTGGGTATTTCCGCGCCGGTTTTCACGGCTGCATCGACAGTTCCGGTTGACAGATCCATGTCAGAGCTGTCTGCACCGTCTTTTTTGTTTTTGTCGATAGAGGAAATGACGGCGGCTTTGGCAGTATCGGCGGCATCGCTCACGCCGATAAACGCGCTGTCTTTTTCGCTTTTGTTCATAGTGGAAATGATGGTTACTTCTGCGATGTTGTCTGCGTCTTTAATTGCGCCGGGTATTGCGCCGCCGGTTTTTGCGGATGTTTCGACGGTTCCGGATATATCTGAGCGGAGGCTGTCATTGCCGCCCATTACGCCTTTGTCCACATATGAAATGACGGCGGCCTTGGTGGTATCGGCGGCATCGCTTGCGCCGATAAACGCGCCGGGTATTTTGTCGCTGGTTTTTGCGGATGTTTCGACGGTTCCGGATATATCTGGGCTGAGGCTTCTCTTGCCGTCTGTTATGCCTTTGTCCACAGCGGAAATGGCGGCGGCTTTGGCGACTTTACCAGCGTCGCCTTTTTCCACAGAGGAAATTACGGCGGCTTTGGCGGTATCGGCGGCATCGCTTGCGCCGATAAACGCGCCGGGTATTTTGTCGCTGGTTTTTGCGGATGTTTCGACGGTTATGGACATATCTGAGCGGAGGCTGTCCTTG
>WQUN01000162.1 GCA_009782085.1 Bacillota bacterium | reverse complement strand
GCTTGCAACAATATTCATTGCAAATAGCGCCAATTGTGTGGAACGGCGCGCCGGGGTCGGCGCGCCCTACAACAAAAGGAACGCTAATTTTATGCGGAAATACTTTCATGCGTTTGTCGTGGTTTGGACGATTTTATATCAAAGAGGTCAGTTATGAATTTTCATTTGATTTCCCTCGGCTGCGACAAAAACCTCGTCGACAGCGAGGTAATGCTCGGCCTCCTCTCCGAGGCCGGCCACGTCCTGGTCGCCGACCCCGCCGAGGCCGGGATAATCGTCGTCAACACCTGCGGCTTCATCGCCCCGGCCGTGAGAGAGGGCATACAGACCGTTTTCGCGGCCGCGCGCCAAAAAGAGGAAGGCCGCTGCCGGGCGCTGGTGGTCACGGGCTGCATGGCGGAGCGCTACAAAAGCGAGATCCTCGCGGAGTTTCCGGAGGTCGACGCGGTCGTCGGCGCAGGCGGCTTCCGGGAGGTCCTTATGGCCGCGGAAAACGCCCTCGAAAAGCGCGGCGGGGGCTTTATCCAAACCGACACTGCCGCGAGGCCTGACGAAAGCCTCGCCGCGAAGCGCATCCTCTCCGGGGCCGGGCATTTCGCCTATCTCAAAATCGCGGAGGGCTGCGACAACCGCTGCACATACTGCACGATCCCGTCCATACGCGGGCCGTACCGAAGCCGGAGCATGGAGAGCCTGACCGCCGAGGCCGAGGCCCTCACGCGGCACGGGGTCAAAGAGCTTATCCTCGTCGCTCAGGACACGGCCAGGTACGGCGCGGACATATACGGCAAAAGCGTACTGCGCGAGCTTGTCCGCGGCCTGTCGAAAATCGGCGGGATCGCCTGGATACGCGTCCTCTACGCCTATCCGGAGAACATAACGCCGGAATTTATCCGGGAAATGGCCGAAAACCCGAAGCTCTGCCACTATCTGGACATGCCGGTCCAGCACTGCGACGACGGCGTGCTCGGAAGAATGGGCAGGCGGAGCACGTCCGCGGGGCTTAAAGAGACGATATCCCGGCTTCGCCGCGAGGTGCCGGACATCTGCCTCAGGACGACGCTGATCACCGGCTTTCCCGGGGAGACTGAGGAGGAATACGGGCGGCTGCTGGAATTCGTGAGGGAGACGCGTTTCGACAGGCTGGGGGTCTTCGCGTATTCGCGGGAGAACGGCACCCCGGCTTACGCTCTGCCCGGGCAGCTGGACGGGCGCGTGAAAAAGCGCAGGCGGGACGGGATCCTGCGCCTTCAAAAGGGGATTTCCCGCGAGATAAACGAATCGTTCGTCGGAAAAACGCTGACCGTCATAGTGGACGGCACAACGGACGCGCCCGGAGCGTTCCCCCCGGCCGGAACGGAGCCTGGAGCGGCGGACGGCGGGAAAGTCTGCTGCGGACGCAGTTACAGGGATTCCTATGAGGTGGACGGGACTGTCTTTTTTTCGAGCGGCGCGGAACTCCCGTCGGGGGAATTCGCGGATATAGAAGTCACCGCCGCGTCGGAATACGACCTTATGGGGCGCATGGTATAATGCGAATACAAGATATTACATAAACATTACAATTTCGTTACGTCTTTGCATTTATTTGGAAATTTCGTTATAATAACCGAAACAGAAAGGAGGACGGCGTGAACATTTGGGTAGACAATCAGGTATTGCCTAACGACAGGGTTTATTTCAGAAAGAAGTTCGTTTATAACGGCGGTTTGCTTACCGCCGTAAAAATAGCGACGGACGGCAAATATTGGCTTTGGCTCAATAATGAGCTGATTGCGGCCGAGGGCGGGCTCAACCGCGGGCCGGCTCCGGCGGACGGTTATTATGACGAAATCGATCTGTCTGACAAACTGATTTTTGGAGAAAATATTCTCGCCGTTTCCTGCTGGTATTGGGGCAACGGCGGCAGGAACAACGTGACGAGCGGGCAGCCGGGCCTGTGGGTCGCGGGAATTACAAAATCCGACGAAAATTTTACGTGTCTGCGCCCGGTGGCGTTTCAACCCGCCGGAAAGCCGGATCCATCCTATCTTTACGGCGGGCATAACACGCGTTACGACGCCCGCGGGGGGATTTCCGGCTGGCAGGAAGCAGGTTTTGACGACTCCGGGTGGACAAGGGCGATTGCCGTTGACGATACGCCATGGGGAAAGATGATACGCCGCCCCATTCCCATGTTTCGTTTTACAGAGCTCCGCGATTATGTAAAACTTGAAACCGGGATAAAAAACGGCGCGAAAACGGTTACGGCCGTTTTGCCCTATGCCGCCTGGATATTTCCGGGATTAAGCGTAACGGCGTCCGGCGGGGAACTGATTGAAATCCATACCGACCGGTTGATCGTAAACGGCGGGCCTGGGGAAGAATCCGACACTTACTTTTCCCAAAGATGCGAATATGCCGCCAAAGCTGGATCCCAAGCGTTTGAATTTGAGCACGGCCTGTACGGCGAAAAGGTAATTTATACGATGCCATCCAACGTGAAGGTAAACGGCTTTTTTTATCGGGAAACGGGATATGACTGCGGTTTTGACGGGAGTTTCGTTTGCGGCGACCCTGATTTGAATGTTTTATACGAAAAATGCGTTAGGACCCTTTACATATGCATGAGGGACAATTTCATGGACTGCCCGGACAGGGAACGCGGGCAGTGGATCGGCGACGCGAGCACGCAGGTTCCGCAGGTGTTTTACTGCCTTTCCGCGGAAAGCCGTTCGCTGGTAAAAAAGATGATAAAGGAATTTGTGGATTGGAAAGACGGCGATATTTTACGCGGGCTTGTCCCGGGTGAGCATTGCCTTGAAATTCCCGGCCAGTCGCTAAACGCGATTTCCAGCGTGGGCATGATCGCGGAATATTATAAAAACACGGGTGAGAAGGACGTTTTGGACTATGCCGTTGACGCGGCCGAGAAATACCTGCTGCTATGGGAAACAGACGGCGACGGGCTGGTTATTGCCAGAAAAGGCGGTTATCTCTGGCATGACCACGGAAAAAACGTCGACATACGGATACTGGAAAATTGCTGGTACACCCTGGCAATAGATTTTGTCCTAGGAATACGGGAGAATCAGAAACTGCGCGAACGCAAGGCGTCAATAGCGGAAAATTTCAACCGCGTTTTCTGGAAGGGCGGGAAGTATTCAGACCGGTTTATTGACGACAGGGCGAACGCGATGGCTGTTCTGGCCGGTTTTACCGATAAAGAAAAAAACGTCGGCGTAATCGAAGTGCTGAAAACCGTCATGAACGCGTCGCCCTATATGGAAGGGTATGTGCTGGAATCCCTGTTCCGTATGGGTTGCCGCGCCGAGGCGATGGAAAGGATAAAGAAGCGGTATTTGCCGTTGATAAAAAATGAAAACTCCACGCTTTGGGAAGATTTCCATTCATTAGGGACGCGGAACCACGCCTGGACGGGCGCTCCCCTGACGCTGCTGTGCAAATGGGTTGTCGGTTTTACTCCCGTCAAACCGGGGTACGATGAGTTTTTACTTGCCCCCGATCCGGGAGGGTTAAAAATAGAAGCCGCAATACCGACAGTAAAGGGTAAAGTAACGATAAAAACAGACAACCTCTCACTCAGGATGGAAAAACCTGCGAATATGAAGGGGACGATTATATTTAACGGGATTCGGCGGGAAGTTGAGGAAAGCGAAACGGCAGTTTTTGTGCAATGAATGCGTCCGACATGCGTATTCCGGTATCAAATGTCGGTTCATGGAGAAAATAGGACTATAATTTTACAGGAGGGTTTGAGATGTTCAAAAGGAAAAGAGTGTTGAGCCTGGCGCTGGCGGCGGTGATCGCGTTTTCCGCGGTCTTTGCCGCTAATTTTCAGCGCGCCGAGGCAGCTGGCGGCGGCGTGACCGTTTTTATGAACGGCGCGCAGGTGAGTTTTGACGTGCAGCCACAGATAATTTCGGACCGCACTATGGTCCCGGTCAGCGCGATAGGCAAGATCCTCGGGGCCGGGGTCAACTGGATCGGAGAGATGCAAAAAGTCGTGGTTATCCTCAACACGAAGTATGTCGACTTGGTCGTCGGCAGCCCGTATATGACCATCGCCGACACCGGCGCCAAGAGCGTGAGGGCCGTCAAGCTCGACTCGCCTCCGGTAAACGTTTCCGGCCGCGTGCTGGTGCCGCTGAGCGCTATCGCCGAGGCTTTCGGCGCCGACGTCAGATGGGACGGCGCCGCCAAGCGCGTGGACATAATTACTAACGGCCAGGCTCCGGCGGCGCCCGCGGCGCCGACGCAGGCCCCGGCGACCGCCGCGCCTCCCGCGCCGGCCCAGACGGCCGGCCCCGCGGTAAGCCCGGTCTTCGGCATGACGCCGTCGTTTCGGATCGTCAGCGGGAACCAGATCCAGACGATGTACAGCAATGTCGGCGTAATGCCGTTCGTGATGTTCTACTTTGACAGCTCCACCCAGGCGGCCGTTTCGGCCATGCCGACGGTCACTTACGCCGCTTCCGGCGTCAGTACGCAGATCTTCGGCCTGGACGTCAAATCCTCGGACAAAATCGGAGAGATCGGTTCCTGGCTGTGGCAGCAGGTCAGCAAAAACGACGCGTCCAGGCCTGCGCTGCTGTTTTGCTACGCGAACGGGACAATAATGAAGCTGGACGATTTCTCAAAAGCGGAGGCGGTCAGTAGCGCGTTCAGAAACTGGGCCGCCGGTTCGCCCATAACCGCGCCGACGCCGACGCCGAGCGCGTCCCCGGCGGCCACGCCGACGCCGACGTCCGCGCCTTTCGACATCCGAAACGTCGCCAACTACAACTCTTATTTGAGGGTGCTGAACGCCGTAGGCGTCCAGTCCGAAGCCGACAGCGGGTTTTCCTTTATTCTCGCGGCCTTCGATTCGAGCAAGGATCCCTCGGCCTTTACCGATACTTTGAGCAACGTGTTCAAGGCCGCCGCCGATTCGCAGACGACGCTGAGGGTCCTCGACGTCGCGCAGAGCAACATGGCGGATCTTCTGCTCATCAGGAACTATTACGGAAACAACAACCTGACGGCCAACCCGAGCATATTCTACGTTTCCCAGGGCATAATCCAGTATATGTTCGACCCTTCCGGCATGTCCGCGGCGGCTGTCGCCGAACAGATGACGGAAATAGCGCAGAACGAGACTTACTGACAAGCGGCTCTAACGCGGCTTCCCGGGCATACGCCAGGGAAGCCTTCTTTGCCGGACGCTGAAAACGCGGCACATGTATGAATGTGATTCTTAAAGATTCTTCGACGCGCTCAGAATGACAGTTGTACAAGTCGTACAGTTGTACATGCGTTGTCGTGACGCTGAAAACACTTGCCGGGGCCGATGTTTTCGCGTCCCGGCGCATTATGACCCGACCGGAGGCCGCCGTGAACTATTTGCGCAACAACCCGCGGAAATCTTTGCTTATCGCCCTGTACATCCTCGTTATCCTGAGTTCGATGTTCTTTTTTCACCTCTCGTTCGGGAAACTGCTGCTGGCGCTTTTGGCCGCGACGGCGATCTATTGTCTGATATTGTTCACGACGTTCATAGCGATCCTGGGCAACTACATCTACATCAGGACTGGGCGGGCAAACGGCCCGCTGAGGTTCGCCGTCCGGCACGACACCCCCAGCCCCGCCGCCTACCTGAATTACGCGGTCATAAAGACCCGCGACGGCGAATGCGAAGAGGCTCTCGGCCTTCTGGACAAGGCGTATATGAAAAATCCCGGCGTCATACAGCTTAAGAACATCGAGTTGACCAAGGCCAGCTGCTACTGGCGCATGGGCGACCTGGAGAAGTCCAAAAACCTGCTCGAGGACATGCGCGCGAAATACGAGTATGTGAACGAGCACGTGCTGACCACGCTGGGGTATATTTACTTCTGCCTGAACGACCTGGACAAAGCCCTCGAGATCACCATGAAAGCGATAGAGGAAGCGCCCGGGTTCGGCTCCGCCTGGGACAATCTGGGACAGATATATCTGAGGCAAAATAAAGCCGGGGAAGCGAAGGAGGCTTTCATGAAGGCTGTGGAATGCAAGGCCGATCTGCCGGACAGCCTGTACTTTTTAGGCGTGATCGCGCGAGACGAGGGCAGGCCCGGCGAGGCGCGGGAATATCTGGAGAAGGCCCTGAAATGCAACATAACCGCGCTGAACACCGTGACCAGAGAACAGGTGGAAGAAGCGTACAATGCGATTGGCTCCGATAACGCGTGAACAGAGCCGAAGCAAAAATAGTGTAAGGGTTTTATACTATCCCATACATCCCCGCCGCGTTCGCGTAGGTCGCCTCAGCCGCCTCCTGCACCGTGACCCTCTTTATCTCCGCGATTTTCTGCGCGATATAGACCAGGTTGGCCGAAGTGTTCCGCTTGCCCCGAAACGGCGCGGGGGACAGGTACGGGCAGTCCGTCTCTATCAGGAGCTTCCCGAGCGGGAGTTTTTCCACCACTTCCGGCAGTTTCCTGGCCTTGTCGAAGGTGACGATCCCGCCCACACCGATGAAAAAGCCCATCTCGGCGTAGGCCAGCGCCGTCTCGACGCTTCCGGAATAGCAGTGCACGACTCCGCGCCGGACGTTGGAGTTCCTGATGATCGCGAACGTCTCCGCGGCCGCGTCGCGGGAGTGGATGATGACCGGCAGGCCGGCCTGTTCGGCGGCCTTTAACTGCCTCGCGAACCAGAACCGCTGGACTTCCCTGTCGGCGAAGCCGTAGAAATAGTCCAGGCCGATCTCCCCGAAGGCCACGGCCTTGGGGTGCCGGGCGTACTCCAGCAGCTCCGCCACGACGTCCTCGGAGCAGCTTCCGGCCTCGTGGGGGTGGACGCCGACGGAGGCGTACACAAAATCATATTTTTCGGACAAAATGAGCGACGCGCGGGAAGTCCCGACCGCCGTCCCGACGTTGACCACTTTTGTGACGCCGCTGGCGGGCAAGGACGCCAAAAGCGCGTCCCTGTCGGCGTCGAAGCGCTCGTCGTCGTAATGCGCGTGGGACTCGAAAAACATCAGCGCACCTCCGCGCCGATCCCGACGCCCTTTTCGTCCGCGGTTATCACGGCGAGATTGCCGTTCTCGTCCGAGGCCGCCAAAATCATGCCCTCCGACATCACGCCGCGTAGCTTCGCGGGCTTCAGGTTCGCGGCGACGACCACGGTCTTGCCGGCCATTTCCTCCGGCGCGTACCACTTGGCTATGCCGGAGACTATCTGCCGCGGCTTTTCGCCGGCGCCGAGGTCGATATGCAGTTTGAGAAGTTTGTCCGAACCCTCCATCCGTTCGCAGGACAGGACCTTGCCGAGAAGCAGTTTGACTTTGGCGAAGTCCTCGATGGTGATATAATTCTTGTCCTTCGTCTCAAAACCGTCGTTTTTGTCCTTCATATCAAAACCGTCGTTTTTGTCCTTCATCTCAAAACCGTCGTTTTTGTCATTCTTCTCAAATACATCATTTTTGTCATTCTGAGCGGAGCGAAGAATCTTAGACCCCTCGCTGCGCTCGGGGTGACTAATATCATTTCCGCTCCCGGGGTGACAAGTATCATTTCCGCTCCCGGGGTGACAAGTATCATTCCCGCTCCCGGGGTGACGAGTATCATTTCCGCTCCCGGGGTGACTAATATCATTTCCGCTCCCGGGGTGACGAGTATCATTTCCGCGCTCGGGCCGCTTACTTATATCATGAACCGTAGCGGGCACCGCCGCGGTCTTTACGTCTATCCTGGGAAAAATGACCTCCCCCTTGGTGATTTTCACCTCTTTGGGCAGCAGGCCGAATTTTGACGCGCCGTCCCAATCCGTGTTGTTTTCCGGTATATTCAGCTGCGCGCGTATCTTTCCCGGCGCGCGCGTCATGAACGGGCTTATCAGTACGGCGATGATCCGCAGGCTCTCCGCCAGAGTATACATTACCCCGGCGAGCTCCGCCTTCCTGCCCCCGTCCTTGACCAGCACCCAGGGCTGCGTCTCGTCGGCGTACTTGTTCATCCGCCGCACAAAGTTCCATATCTCCGCCAGCGCCGCGTGGGGCTGGAGCCTGTCCATGGCCTCCCCGGCGCTTTCCGCGGTTTTGGCCGCGAAGGCCCGTATTTCGCCGTCGAGCGGGTTTCCGGCCTGCTCCGCCGGCAAAACGCCGCCGAAATACCTGTCGATCATGCCGACCGTCCTGGACAGCAGGTTCCCCAGGTCGTTGGCCAGGTCGGAGTTTATCCGCCCGACGAGCGCTCCGGCGGAGAAATCGCCGTCCGCGCCGAAGGTGATCTCCCTCAGCAAAAAGTACCTGACCGCATCGATCCCGTACTTTTCCGTCAACGCCCAGGGGTCGACCACGTTGCCCTTGGACTTGGACATCTTCTCCCCATCGACGGTGAGCCAGCCGTGGCCGAACACCTGCTTCGGGAGCGGCAGGTCAAGGGCCATCAGCATCGCGGGCCAGATTATCGTGTGGAAGCGGACGATCTCCTTGCCGACGATGTGTATGTCCGCGGGCCAGTATCTTTTGAGCAGGCTGTCGTCCCCGGACATATAGCCCAGGCTGGTGATATAATTAGGCAGCGCGTCCACCCACACGTAAACCACGTGGGCGGGGTCAAAGTCGACCGGGACGCCCCACTTGAAAGACGTGCGCGACACGCACAGATCCTCCAGGCCGGGCTTGAGGAAATTATTGACCATCTCGTTTTGACGCGAACGCGGCGCGATGAACCTCGGATTGTCCTCGATATGTCTCATCAGCCGTTCCTGATAGGCCGAGAGCCTGAAAAAATACGCCTCCTCCGAAATAAGCTCCACTTCGCGGCCGCAGTCCGGGCATTTGCTCCCGGCAAGCTGCTTCTCGGTGAAGAACGTCTCGCAGGGCGTACAGTACAACCCCTCGTACTTGCCCTTGTAAATATCCCCCTGGTCGTAGAGTTTCCTGAATATCTTCTTCACGGCCTCGACGTGGAACCCGTCCGTAGTCCGCATGAATACGTCGTAATCTATATCCATGAGTTTCCACAGTTTCATTGTCCACGCGACGATCCCGTCGACATATTCGCGCGGAGCGACGCCTCTATTGGCGGCCATGCGCTCGACTTTCTGACCGTGCTCGTCCGTGCCGGTCAGGAACCTCACGTCATAGCCCCGCAGCTTTTTGTAGCGGGCGATGGCGTCAGTAGCCACGCTGCAATAGGCGTTGCCGATGTGGGGCCGCTCGCTGGCGTAGTAGATGGGGGTTGTGATGTAGAAGGCGGGGGCGGGTGTTTCGGGCATTGTGATTCCTCCAGTTGTAGTTAGGACTTGTTCTTCCCTTTATTGTTGAACATCCCCTTAATAGGGATGTATCCCGTAAAAATCCAATCCAGTTTTCTCGTCTATCCCAAACATCAGGTTCAGATTTTGGATCCCGACCAGCGCCCCGCCTTTTACGACGCTGTCGAGCGCGCTGTAGACGACGATCCTGTTCCTGCCCTCGTCGACGTCCAGGCCGATATGGCAGAAATTTGTCGCCGACACGGCGGCGATCCACGGATAGGGAAGGTAATTCCACGCCGCTTTTTTATCTTTCGGCAAGTCGATTATCTTTATGAAAAACTCGCCGGCGTAAAAATCCTTGTATAAATCCAGCAAATCCCCGCGACGGACAGTTTTCAGCGGAAACGCGTGGTTTATCGTCATAACGCCTCTCGAAATGGGTATATAGCAGGCCGAAAAATTTACCGTGACTTTTTTAGCCGCCAGCAGCGACAATTCCTGTTCGATCTCATAGGAGTGCCTGTGATCCACCACATTGTACGGCAGGATATTGTTGTGCATTTCGGGATGGTGCAAAGCCGGGTCCAAATCGTCGCCGGCGCCGACGGTGCCCGATAATCCGTCCACGATGATTTTGTCCGCGTCTATCAGGCCCTCTTTGACCAAGGGCGCGAGGGCCAAAATGGAGGAGGACGAAAAGCAGCCGGGATTTGCGATTATTTTGGATTTTCTTATTTCGTCTCTGTGCAGTTCGACCAGCCCGTAGACCGCGTTCTCGGACATGGCCCAGTCGGGATGGCTCCTGCCGTATACTCTTTCCCATTCCTCTTTGTTGTTAAGCCTGAAATCGGCGCCGAAATCTATTATTTTACAGCCCTGCTCACAGAACTTTTTGCCTAACCCGGCCGCCAGCCCCGTCGGGAGCGCGAAAAAAACCGCGTCGCAGGGGGCCGCTTCCTCCGGCTTGACAAAACGGACGTCCCTGCCGTAAAAGTTTTTGTGATAATACTCTATCGGCGTGTCGCTCCTGCTCGTGGCCCATTCCACGGACACGCCGGGGTGCCTCAGCAGGATCCGCAGGGCTTCGCTCCCCATGTACCCGGACGCGCCGTAAATTCCGACCTTAATCATATCAACCGCTCCTATTCGAACAGCGCGCTCAGGGACTCGTGCGAGTGTATCGCCTTTATAGCCCTCGCGAACAGCTTCGACGCCGTGATGACCGAGACCTTCTCGCACTTCTCCGCGCGGGGGTTGTACACCGTGTCGGTGGTGAACAGCTTCTTGATCGGGCTCTCGTTCAGCCGCCGGATGCCCGTTTCGGACATGAGCCCGTGGGATATATAGGCGTAAATATCCCTGGCGCCCCGCGCCTTGAGGGCCTTCGCGACCTCCGCGACCGTCCCGCAGCTTATCGTGAAGTCGTCCACTATGACCGCGTCGAGCCCGTCCACGTCGCCCATGATGCCCAGCACCTCCGCGTTTTCGTCGTGGTAGAGCCGCTGCTTGTTGCCTATGACCAGAGGCACGCTCAGCAGATTCGCGTAATACCTGGCCTTTTTCGCGAAACCCTCGTCCGGGGCGACTATGACGTAATCCTGGAGGCCCATCGCGCGTATCGCGTCGCCGAAGATGCCGGCGGCGTAGAGGTGATCCACCGGTTTCTTGAAAAAGCCCTGTATCTGCGGGCTGTGCAGGTCCATCGTCACGACCCTGTCCACCCCGGCGGCCTCCAGGCAGTCCGCGCAGACCCGCGCGCGGATCGACACGCGGGGCTCGTCCTTTTTGTCGGCCTTGGCGTAGCTGAAATAGGGGATTATGGCGGTCACGGAGTTCACGTTGGTGCGCTTGAACGCGTCCAGCCAGAACAGCAGCTCCATGAACTCGTTGTTCGGGTCGAGGCCGATGGTCTGGACTATATACACGTCCTCGCCGCGGACTTTCTCCCCGATCTTTACGTAGATGTTGCCCTCCGAGAAGGTAATCTTCTCGCCCGG
Organism: Bacillota bacterium; assembly: GCA_009782085.1. Classification (GTDB taxonomy): domain Bacteria; phylum Bacillota; class Clostridia; order Lachnospirales; family WQUN01; genus WQUN01. The sequence goes on along the minus strand of WQUN01000162.1, from coordinate 10,899 downwards.
GCGCACCTCCACCCCCAATACGCCGCAGATCTTGTTGGCCAGTTCCACGCTGGCTGAGCCGGCGAAGACCTTTATTTTGGAAAAATCGTTCATTCGGTACACCTCTGTTTGCGGGGAACAGTCCTGAGCGTTCCCTGCAGATTTTATCGGAATCGCCAAACACACATTATTTTACTTTGAAATCGCGCGGATGTCTATAGGCTGAAAGCGCGGGGAACGCGGCAAATTTTCGTGTTATATAGAAAGATCGCAATTTGAAATAGCGATTGTAAAAACCTGCAAATAACGGTATATTCATAACAGAAGCTCAAAACAGAAACTCAAAAACAGAAGCTCAAAAACAGAAACTCAAAAACAGAGGCTCTAAAACAAAAGAGGGGTGAAACATATGGCGGAAATAGTAAGGGCATACCGGCAAGACGTGCCCGCGCTGCGCTTCGTCGGCAAAAAATACGGGGACGAGGACCGCGAGGGCGGCGGATTCGGCGCGAAGTGGGGCCTGTTCTTTGAAAACGGCTGGCTCGGCGTTCTGGAAAGGAGCGCGGGCGGCAGGAATGTCAAAGAGATCTACGAGGACGGCGACGCCTACATCGGCCTGATGCGCTGGAAGGACGGCGAGCCGTTCCAGTATTGGATAGGCATGTTCCTGCCCGCCGGCGCGGAAACGCCGGAGGGCTTCGCGGCCGTGGACTTCCCGGCGGCGAGCCTGGGCGTCTGCTGGGTCCGCGGCCCGGAAAGCGAAGTCTTCATGAAAGAGGAAATGTGCGCGGAACGCCTTCTGGCGGAAGGCATGGAAGTCGTTCCCGACGGGGAGGGAGCGTACTGGTTTTTCGAGAGGTATCAGTGCCCGAGGTTCACGACGCCGGATGAACAAGGCAATATCATACTGGACATCTGCCACTATGTGAAATAGCCATGGACTATTTATTTGAGGACATAACCTGCATAACCATGGACGACGCCCGGGCCGGCGGCCCGGTCCTGGAGCGCGCCCGCGTGGGAGTGGACAACGGCGTGATAGCCTATATCGGCCCCTCCCGCGCCGGCGGCGGCCCGGAGCGCGCCCGCGTAGGCGCGGACAACGACGCCGTCCCGTTTTACAGCCCGGACGCGGGCGCCGGTCCGCAATCGCCCGCGCCCGCCGCCAAGCGGATAATTCCCGGCAAGGACAAAGTTCTTATCCCCGGCCTGTACAACTGCCACACCCACACGCCGATGACGCTCCTGCGCGGCTTCGCGGACGACATGGCCCTGGGCGACTGGCTCAGAAACCGCATCTTTCCGGCGGAAGCCGGGTTCGACGACGCCGAGATGCCCGCGGCCGGCGCGCGCCTGGCCATAGCGGAGATGATCTCCTCCGGGACCGTCGCGTTTTCGGACATGTATTTCGGCCTGCGGGCCATTGCGCTGGCCGCGGCGGAGATCGGCGTCAAGGCGAACCTCTGCAACGGCGTTTTCGCGTTCGACAGGGAGAATTTCGACTTTTACAGGGACAGGAGCTTCCTGGAGACAGAGGCCGTTCTGGCGGAATTCTCCGGCGCGGAGCTGAACGGCCGGATCAAGGCGGAGGCCGGCGTCCACGCCGAGTATACCACATACGAAAAGGCATGGCGGCAGGCCGCCGAGTACGCCGCGGCCAGGGGCCTGCGGATGCAGGTCCACGTCTCGGAGACGAAGGACGAACACGAAAAGTGCAGGCAGATCTACGGCCTGACCCCGGCGGAGGTCCTGGACCGGCACGGGGTCTTTGACACGGGCGGGACGGCGGCGCACTGCGTCTGGGCCGAGGACGGCGACATGGAGATATTCGCCCGGCGCGGCGTCTCCGCCGTCCACTGCCCGGTGTCTAACCTCAAGCTGGCCTGCGGTGTCGCGCCCGTCCTCCGTATGCTCGAAAAGGGCGTGAACGTGGCCCTCGGCACGGACAGCGCCGCCTCCAACAACTCCTTCGACCTCTTCGAGGAGATCAAGTTCTCCGGCCTTTTACAGAAAAACGCGTCGGGCGACCCGGCGGCTGTCCCGGCGTACCAGGCCCTCAAAATGGCCACCGCGAACGGCGCCAGGGCCCAGGGGCGGGAGAACTCCGGCGTCCTCCGCGAGGGCTTCGACGCCGACATGGTCATGCTAGACTTCCGCAACCCACGGCACGGCGTGTGCTACGACCCGGTCTCCGGCGCGGTCTACTCCGGCTCCGGCAAAGACGTGGCGCTGACCATGTGCCGGGGGAAGATATTATATGAAAACGGGGAGTTCCTGACGCTGGACTTGGAAAGGACGCTTTGGGAGGCCGGGAGGCAATGTTTGCGGATAAAGGGGAGTTGCTGACGCTCCGGCATTTCAAAAATCCGGCACGCACTCCTCCGTGGCCGCCCCGCGCTTTTGCATGAAGCCCTTCGTCAGCCCGATCTCAAAAAAATGATCTATTACCGACTGATACTCGAAGGTCGTGACCTTCCTGGCGAGCTCTTTGTACTCCCAGACCCTGTGCGCGGGCACATACTGCCACATGAGGCTCACGGCCGTATCCGGGAGGTTTTCTTTTATCCAGTCCAGAATCCGCATGGAATCCCGCCTGAGGCCGGGCATGACCAAATGCCGGATGATCAGCCCCTTCCGCGCGATCCCGCTTTCGTCCAGGACCAGCTCAGGCGCCTGGGCGCTCATCTCCAGGACGGCGGCCGAGGCCGCGGCGAAATAGCCCGGCGCCCGGGAGTATCTCACGGCATATTGGTCGTCGAAATACTTTATGTCGGGCAGGTACACGTCCACTAGGCCCCTCAGCGTTCGCAGGGCCTCCGCGGTTTCGTAGGCGTTGGTATTGTAGACGACGGGGACGGCGAGGCCCATGCCCCGGGCTCGCCGGATCCCCGCGGCGACGGCGGGGATGTAAGGCGTCGGGCTGACCAGGTTGATATTGTGGACGCCCCGGGCCTGCAGCTCCAGGAATATCCCCGCCAGCTTTTCCTCCGTGACGTCGCGCCCGACAGGCCGTTGGCTGATAAGATAGTTCTGGCAGAACACGCAGCGCATGTTACAGCCGGAAAAAAAGACGGCCCCGGAGCCCTGGCTGCCGCTTATCGGCGGCTCCTCCCAGCGGTGTACCATCACCTTGGATACGCGGGCGTTCGCCGGGGCGCGGCAGAAGCCCTCCGCCCGGACGCGGCACAGGCGATGGCAGAGTTCGCAGGCCGGGGACATGTCATTCATTGTCATTCATAAAGATATATTGACAGCTTATCGGGGAAGTGTCAATACCGTATAAATAAGAAACGGAGGCGTCCGAATGAATCCCGGAATCGAAAAGCTCTCGTTTTTGCTCCTCTCCTCCCCCTTCGCCGTCTTTTTCGGCGGGGCCGGCGTCTCCACGGAGAGCGGCATCCCGGATTTCCGCTCCCCGACGGGGCTTTACGCCGCGAAAAACGTTTACGGGCGCTCCCCGGAGGAACTGTTGAGCCGCGGCGTCTTTGAGCGGGAGCCGGAACTGTTTTTCAGATATTACAAGGAAAACCTGATAAGCCCCGGCGCGAAGCCGAACCCGGCGCATCTGGCTTTGGCCGCGCTGGAGCGGGCTGGGAAGCTCGAGGCGGTCGTAACGCAGAACATCGACGGTCTGCACCAGGCGGCGGGTTCCGTCCGCGTGCTGGAGCTCCACGGCTCCAACCTGCGGCATTATTGCGTCGAATGCGGCGCGAGGTACACCCTCGGCTACATCCTCGCCCCGGAAAACTGCGGCGGCCCCGGGGCAAGAGCGTTTTCAGGCGGCGACAGCGCCCGCCCAAAAGACAACGGCGTTTCGCGGCGCTCGGTTTCCGGCGGCCTTTGCCGTTTGGTCCCCCGCTGCGAAAAATGCGGCGGAATCGTGCGGCCGGATGTGGTTCTCTACGGCGAGAACCTGGACGGGGACGTCCTCAGCCGGGCGGCGGAGGCGATCTCACGCGCGCGGCTGCTGATAGTGGGAGGCACGTCCCTGGCCGTGTACCCGGCGGCGGGGCTTTTGGAATATTTCCGCGGGGACGCTTTGGTTATCATAAACAAAAGCCCCACGCCCTATGACGGGAAAGCGGATCTGGTGATACGGGAACCGATCGGCGAGACGCTGTCGAAGGCGACGGAGGCCGGCGTCCCGCGCGGCGCCGAAAGAGGCGATTATTCGTAGGGGCGAGCTTTCAGACTGAGCAAAAAGTCAATGCGCAGTCTGCTTTGTCCGCCCCTGCGGCACACATATCCGGCGAACGCAGTGCCATTTTCTGGTTTTTGTCGCCATAGCGTAGGTTTTTTGCGCTTTCGCGACTTTATTCACCTGGCTCCCGGTCTTCTGTTGTTTTCTTTTCTCAACTTTTTAGGCTTTCTCTGAAATATCGTCAGAATGTTTTTTGTTCGTCACCGCTGGTGATTATCCGGCTTGATTCCGCGACTTTTCGGTGCTATAATAGAATCAGGATTGGGAGGATGCTATAGAATCGCATATTTCCAGAAAGTTGAGCGGCGGCGTGATTGGAGAGGTGCCCATGATCAATATCGACTATCCGCTGTACAGTGAACAGGATTACGCGACCGGCCGCCTGCCGCCCGATCTGCTTGCCGTCCCGTCGGCGGACAGGACACGGCTGCGCAAGCCGGTTTTACGAAAGCGGGAGGCAGCTGAGTCACCGAGGGCGGCGCGAAACCGCCGGATCCGGACGGCGCCGCATGATCTGCGTATTACGCGCCCGCCCGTCTATGCGGAGGAGGTTCCCCGGGCGGAGGCGGATGAAAAGGAGAGCCGGCTCACCTGCGAGAATCTGTTCGCGCGGGACCTGGAGCGCCGCCTCGCGCGTGAGCTGTACTACTGGGATCACGCACTCGGCGGCTGGGTCCTGGACGGATTCATTGAGCGCCGGCTTTTGATCTATGACAACGGCTTTGGGGAGTCTGCTCATGCCGATGTGACGGAAGGTGAGGGCATCCGTTCCCATCGCTATCGCCCGTGTATCCTGACGATGGACGTGGATGAAGGACTTCGGCCTCGAAATTATCATGACGAGTATATCCACCGTCGGGCGCCGCCCCAAGCTGATTGACCGATGGGCCGCAATCGCCCGCGAGGAGATTGACGCGCGCTGCGGTCCGGATTTTTGGTTAGGGGGAAGATAACCACATTTGAATAAGGGGGACAATCACCATGTTGAAGAAAGCCATGTTCAAGAAAGCCATGTTCAAAAAGAAAGACATGTTAGAAAAGACCTCGGCGTTTGTTCTTGTTTTCGCGATGATCCTCTCTGTCTTTGCCGTCACCGGTGTCGGCGGGACGCTGAAGGCGCAGGCGGCCGTCGCGCTTATTCCGTGCGCGATCAGCAGCGCCACGGCGACCGTCATCGCGGATGACGGCACCGGCGCCGGCCCGATTACGACCACGGACATTACCGCTCAGGTGAACTCGGGCGGCGATTCCAACAATGTCGCATGGCTGTCAGGCATTGCCGGGAGCAATGACCATGACGGGGATATCGTGATCAATGTTACGCTTCGCGCCCCGGCTGACATTTCTCAGATTGTCATGAACGGCCCGCCGGGAATGATCTGGGGCTTCATGAATGTTTCCGTATCGGCTGACGGCGTCAACTACACGCCGGTCGGCCGGATCGGAGACTGGACGTGGAGCAATAAACCGTCGCTGGATATTTTTCCGGCTGTTTCGGGCCGGTATATCAGGTTTTCCAATGCGGCCTACTCGGGCATTAACACCAACTTAATTGAAGTGTACGCCACTCCGCCCGCTATACTCACGCCGTGTACGATCAGCAGCGCCACGGCGACCGTCATCGCGGATGACGGCACAGGCGCCGGCCCGATTACGACCACGGATATTACCGCTCAGGCGAACTCGGGCGGCGATTCCAACAATGTCGCATGGCTGTCAGGCACTGCCGGGAGCAATGACCACGACGGGGATATCGTGATCAATGTTACGCTTAGCGCCCCGGCTGACATTTCTCAGATTGTCATGAACGGCCCGCCGGGAATGATCTGGGGCTTCATGAATGTTTCCATATCGGCTGACGGCGTCAACTACACGCCGGTCGGCCGGATCGGAGACTGGACGTGGAATCCTACGCTGGACATCTCGCCGGCCGTTACGGGTCAGTATATCCGATTTGTGAGCCAGGCATACGCCGGCATTAACGTCAACACGATCCAGGCGCTCAAAGCCGGCTCCCCTCCCACGGGCCCCTACTCGATCGTTCCGATTGATATGAGCGGCATCGTGGGCATGGCGTGTTACAACTACCCTATCCCCGCGGCCAGCATCTTCAATAACGATTCGACGGCTTCGTTCAGCCAGGGCACGAACACTTATGGCCAGTACATAACGCTCGACATGGCTATGCCGCAAACCTTTGACAGAATGACCCTGTCGGTTCTCGCCGGCACCCAGTTCCAGGCCGACATTTCGGTCTCGAACGACGGCGTTGCATGGACGCCTGTTGCGACCACTGCGGCGGCTACCGGATTCAACATACCGACGAGCGCGACCGGGCCGCAGACGGTCACGTTCCACACGCAAACGGCGAGGTATATCCGGCTCTCGAACTTCGGCTGGGGCGCTCTAAGAGTCTATAACGTAGCCGTGTCGGACGCAGGCGCCGCGCTCCCGGCGACCGGCTGGTCGATGACGTCGCACAGCGCGTTCGACCTCTCGGCCGCGCAGTTGACCGGCGCAGGCTGGACGGCTCCTCTGCTCGCGAGCACAAAAGACTGGATGTATATCAACCTCGGCAAGGCTTATGACATCGCCGACATCAAACTCGCATGCGGCCCGAATGCGTCCGGCACCTATAATGTGGTGTACACCAGCTTCAGCGATTATCAGGCGCCCACCAATGCGCCCGTCGGCCAGATTACGCTCCAGCCCAACACCACGCAGACATTTTCGCTTTCCGCTCCTTCCGGGATCAAAAATGCGATCGTCTGGCTGATCCCGACGTCAGACAACTGTGTCATGAATCTGAAGGGCTTCGCCGCTGACAGTTTTGAGCAGACGTCGGCCCCGCCCCAGGCGGTCGTCGGCAATCCCACGATCCTGAGTCTGTCCGAAGGCGTCGCTCCCGGCCATCCGTTCTCGATTTACGGCGACGGCTTCTGTGACATCAACGGCATCGTAAGTGGCGACGTTATGGTCAAGATCGGCACACAGGTCATCGCGCCGGTGACGGCGAACCGCCAGGTGGTCACCGCGATTTTGCCGGCCACCCTGGCGCCGGGTTGCTACCCGGTCATGATTTCCGTCGACGGCGGTACGACCTGGTACGGCGACAGCGCCGGCAACGCGCTCATGATCAACCCGACCGATCCGCGCTGGGCATCGGACGACGCCGGCTATCCGGGCATGACGCTGAGCATCATGGGCCGCGGGCTGGATGCCTCCGCCGTCGGCGGCGCGCAGAAAACGCAGGTTCGCCTGAATAACGGCGCTGAGGCCTATGCGGCGGCGGTTACCTCCGTCTCGCCATACCGCGTTGACGTGGTCCTGCCGAATGCGCCGACGGGAAATTACAGTATCGAGGTCAGCACCGGCGCTGCGAACAGCGCATGGACAGCGCTTCGTGATTATCCCAACACGGACGCAAAGGTATTCGCGATGCAGGCGACGCCGACAGATACGGGTTCCCTTGCGCTCGGCGTTTCCTGGTCGAATCAGTTTAATTGGAGCAATGTGATCAACGCAGGCCTCGCCCCCTATAACGCGGTGGGAGACGGTGTGACGGACAGCACAGCCGCGATTCAATCTGCCGTCAACGCGGCGGCGGCGGCCGGGGGCGGCGTCGTGTTCCTGCCGGCGGGCGTATATGTATTCGGCGGTCTGTCGCTCGGTAAGGGCGTCATCCTTTCGGGCGCCGGCGATACGACAAAATTGATGTTCTATGTCGCGAATCCCGTGCCAGGCAAGCAGTACGACGCGGTCTGGAGCGACGGCGGCGGCACGGCGGCCACGGCCGTCACGCCGGATACCGCCGCGGCGGTTGGCTGTAACGGACTTCAGAATCTGTATCTCGGTGTACTGAACAACGAAGATATCAAAGTGAAAGCGGTTGATTTCGGCCTGCCGGGAAGCTACATCTGGACCCAGCTGCTCTACAGCCGGAATCCGGACGATACAGCCCCGGATCCGGACGACCTCGGCAGCTTCTCGAGCGTCATCACTGCCAAGTATCTGTTCGTTGACCACTGTACAATCGATTTCGGATTGGACAGCGCGCGCATCGGCAAATACTCAGGTTTCAATTTCGGCGGTTCGAACGTGCTGTTCCGCGACAACAAGGTCACGGTGCCCGGCAACGTCATGTGGAACTCTTATGTGCCGTACCGCGGTATGCTGATCGACAACACGTTTGACTACGCGAACGACACGATCACGTTCTCTTCCGAAAAATGCTTTATTTCCGGCAATACGGTTACCGGCCATAACGACCCGAACTATGCCAGCGTCAACAAAAACCTGCACGGTTTCTTCGTTGACGAGCAGAATTTCGGTTTCGATATCTGGAACTTCTATGTTGGCAAGAACTCGGTCAACAACGTCGGCTCCTCAAACGCCGACGGTACGCTCGGCAACGACGGCGAGGCAATCGCGCTTGACAGCTTTGACAGCCACTTCTTCGGCACCGTAGGCGAATCGACTTCGACGTCGATCTCAGGAGAGGTCAACTTTACGCCGAGTGTAAGCTATATGTGCGACTCGACCACACAGGAAATGATTGCCGTTGTCGGCGGTACGGGCGCGGGGCAGCTTCGCCAGGTGCAGAGCTTCACCGCCGATGACACCCTCTTTACCGTCAACGTCACGCAGCCGTGGGATATCCAGCCCGACGCCACGAGTATCGTCATCGAAGGGCGCTTCCACACGAACGTGACGATTGAGCGGAACACCATCAATAACGCGGCATACGGCGTCGATATGTACAACGGCTGCTGGGATTGCGTCGGCGCCGATAATGTGATCAACAACGCGGGCGGCACCATCATCTACGGCACCTATAATTTCCCCTCGATCGGCTCGATGGGCCCGTCCTTCTTCTGCCAGCTTGTCGGCAATACCGTTACGGGGACATCGCGCACGCTGCCCACCGGGCAGTCGTGGATCGGGCTGCGCACGGAGTCGCACGACACGCCGGCATACGGGATGTGCGCCTACGGCAACGAGTTCCGCAACAACGTGGTCAATCGCGCAGGCAACCCGAGCAAAGTCACTTCGGTGGGTTTGGCGGATTGCAACCAGCCGGCCGCGTACTATATCACGGATCAGGGCGGCCGGCCTCTCACCGACACATCGATCCACGTGCTCGGCACGCTGTTTGACAGCAACAGCGTGTTGAACAGCGACATCGGGCTGTATATCCAAAAGCCGTCCATGCATAGCACCGATGTATTCAACATGACCGTCGCGAACACGACGACGCCCTATATGGACGCCGGGACAAACACCTATATTGCCGATAATGTTAGGGGGCTCACGCTGGATCAGTCAGCCTTGTCCCTGAGTGTCGGCAGCAGCCAAAAGCTGACGGCCGTTTTCCAGCCGTCGGGAGCGGTTAACGCGGACGCTGTTTGGACATCCGGAAATCCCAGCGTCGCGACGGTCGGCTCGGACGGCACTGTGACGGCGGTAGCCGCTGGCAATGTCACGATCACGGCCATGACTGATGACGGCGTCTATACGGGGACGTGCATAGTCACCGTGACGGTAACGGCGCATACGCTTACCTGCACTGTGAAGTCGATGGCAGCCAAGATCGGCAAGCCTCTGGCTATCCCGTATTCCTGGGACGGCCCGGTCGGAGCGCTGTCATTCACCAGTTCCAACCCGGCCGTCTGCTCCGTGACAAACGCCGGAATTCTGTCGCCGCTGAAAGCGGGCATCGCGGTCATCACGATAGCCGCGCCGGACGGGACGAAGGTCGTGTTCGCGGTGACGGTGACGGCGTAGGAGGCTGGCAAGTAAAAGTTAACAGTATACTGAAAATAAAGAGACAGCCTGCCGGGAGAGTGGCAGGCTGTCTCTTTATGTGGGCGCGGTGATTTCACAGTTCAATCATCCCAGAAGTAACTGCTCATTGTCATTCTGAGGCGAAGCCTAAGAATCTTAGATCCTTCGCTACGCTCAGGATGACATTTGGGCCTTTATTTACGATACGTTGTACTATATCGCACCAGAAGCCGTGCGATTCGGCCTCGCTTTCAGCCCATTTCAAATCGACAGTATTACGCAGTGACCGTCACCGCGAACACGACCTTGTCCCCGTTCGGCGCGGCGATCGTGATGACCGTTATGCCCGCTTTCAGCGGGGACAGAACGCCGCTTTGGCTCACGCCGCAGACGGCCGCGTTGGAGGAGGTAAAGGTGAGCGGATCCGCGCCGTTCCAGGTATACGGGATCTGAAGCGGCTTGGCTATCTTGGCCGCCATGGACTTGACGGAGCATGTCAAAGTCCCGCTTTTTCCCGTAAGGAAGGTGTTCAGGAAATCATACGCGGTGGAGTAACCGGCCAGGGTGACCTGACAGTCGACTATGGCCTTGGCCTCCGCCGACAGGTTTTTATAAGCCGCGATCACGCCCTCAAACACCGGCGGCGGCACCGGGGTGACCCCGTCGTAGTTCGCGGGATCGTAATTGAGCAGCCATCCGTAGGGCTGAAGCCACGCGTCCGCGTCTTTCTCAGCCTGCGGGAAGTTGTTCCAGACGTCGTTTAGCAAAACTCCCGCGTCGGTGTATCCCGGGGCGGTGACATAGGCGTTCAGCGCCGCCCGGGACGCCGGCGGCAGCGCGTTATACGCGTCCAGCACGCCCTTTACCACGACCGGGCCGACGGGATACTTCGCCGCTCCGGCCGGGACGCAGTAATGCGAGGCGGGGGCGTAGGC
>WQUN01000161.1 GCA_009782085.1 Bacillota bacterium | reverse complement strand
CGTTTGCCACGTACCTGAAGGCTATGTTGTATATCATCTTTTCGTAGGGGGCGATCAGCGCCTCGAAATCGTCCGTTTTCATCATTGGTACCTCCGAAATACAAAAACCCCAAGGTGCCGGTCCTATATTTTGACACCTAGCCTAAGCCAGGTGGGCATCCGCAGCGCAACCGTCCGCCTTCCGCCGCCTGTGAACAGAGTTCAGAGGAATTAGCTTGCGGCCCGGCGTAGGTTTTGCAATAATAGGTCGCCCGTTTGCGTACTGTAGGTTCAAAATAATAGGTTATCGAACATCTCAGGATTTGATGTGATTATTATATACCGATTTTCCGTGTTTGACAATAAGAAATTTTGGAATTTGCGCGAGAGCCGTAAGGTTCTCATATCAGGCGTATCCGCCTGCGCTCCGATTCGCCCTCCGTCTCTTCCATCGCCGCGCGTACCGTCCTCAGTATCCCGTTTTTGTCCATCCCGTACTTCGCGTGCAGCTCGCGCCGCCGCCCCTGGCCGACGAACTCGTCCGGAAAGGCGATCGAGCGGAAACACTTTACGGCCACGTTATACTCGCTCATCGCGTTTTGCACCAAAGACGCGAAGCCGCCGCTTGCGGCGTGGTCCTCCAGAACGAACGCCATGTCGTACCCGGCCAGGCTCCTGACCATGTTCAGGTCCACCGGCTTGACGAACCGGGCGTTGATAAGTCCCGGGTTATAGCCTTCGCGGCGAAGCTCCGCCCAGGCCTCATATGCCGCGTCCATCATGCTTCCGACAGCGACAAAGACCAGCTTCCCGCCTTTTTCGACGACCTCGGCGCGCCCGTATTCGAGCGGCACGCAGGCGTTTTTTAGCACCACTGACGCCTCGCCCCTGGGATAGCGGATGGCCGCCGGCCCGCCGAGCCTGTTCACCGCGAAGTCCAGCATTTCGATCAGTTCCTGCTTATTTTTCGGCGCTAGTATCGTGATGTTCGGTATATGAGACAGATACGCAATGTCGTAAAGCCCCTGATGCGTCGCGCCGTCCTCGCCTACCGCCCCGGCCCGGTCGACGCAGAACACCGCGTGCAGGTTCTGGATGCAGACGTCGTGCAGGATGTTGTCGTAAGCCCGCTGCAAAAACGACGAATAGACCGCCACGACCGGCGTCATCCCCGCCTTGGCCATGCCCGCCGCGAATGTCACGGCGTGGCCCTCGGCGATGCCCACGTCGAACAGCCGCTCCGGGAACCTCTCCCCAAACTCCGTCAGCCCGACGCCGGAGGCCATGGCGGCCGTTACCGCAACGACCTTTGGGTTTCGCGCGGCGATCCTCGTGAGCGTCCGCCCGAACACGTCCGAGTAGGTACCCCAGACCTTCGTTTCGACCGGTTCGCCGGTTTCCACGTGGAACGAGCCGACGCCGTGGAAGGCCGCCGGGGCGTCCTCCGCCTGGCCGTAGCCCTTTCCCTTCTTCGTGTACACGTGCACGAGCACGGGGCCGCTCATCCCCTTGACCTTGTCGAGCACCTCCGTCAGGTCGCGAAGATTGTGGCCGTCCACGGGCCCTATATACCTGAAGCCGAGCTCCTCGAACATCGCGCCCTGGACAAACAGGTGCTTGATCCCGTTTTTCAGCTTCTCCATCGCGGCGCTGAGGCCCTTGCCGACCAAGGGTATGTTGGTCAGGAGCCGTTCGACGCCGGCCTTGGCCACGAGGTATCTGGGCGCGGTGCGGAGCTTGGTCAGGTATCTGGACAGAGCGCCGACGTTCTCCGAGATGGACATCTGGTTGTCGTTCAAAATCACGATCAGGTCGGTGTTCGACCGGCCGGCGTTGTTGATGCCCTCGTAGGCCAGGCCGCCGGTCATGGAGCCGTCCCCAATGACCGCGACCACGCGGTGGTTTTTGCCCAAAAGGTCCCGCGCGGCGCAAAAACCCAGCGCGGCCGAGATGGAAGTGGAGGCGTGGCCGGTCCCGAAGGCGTCGTGCCTGCTCTCGCCCGGCTTGGGGAAGCCGCTGAGGCCGTTCTGGCCGCGGAGGCTGGCGAAGGCGTTTTTCCGGCCCGTTAAAATCTTATGGACATATGATTGGTGCCCCACGTCCCAGATGATCTTGTCAGCCGGCGAGTCGAAGACCCTGTGCAGAGCCACGGTGAGCTCCACGACGCCGAGGTTCGACGCCAGGTGCCCGCCGGTCTTTGCTACGGAGTTTATCAGAAACTCCCGTATCTCCGCGCACAGAGGCTCCAGCGCGCCTTCGGGCAGGCGCTTGAGGTCGCGGGGGCTGTCGATTTGATCCAGATATTCGGACATGGTAAGCCTCGTTTCTACAAAGACTGGATGAATCCCAAGCACACCGCCGCCACAGCGGCCGCCGCGCCCAGGACCGCCCCTGCGGCGACCTGCGCCGGCGTGTGCCCCAGGAGCTCCTTCAGCTTTTTGTCAAGAGCGATGCCCTGCGCTTCCAGGTTCTCGACGATCATGTTGATCGCGGCGGCCTGGTTTCCGGCGGCGCGCCTGACCCCCGCCGCGTCCACCATCACTATGATGGTGACGACCGCCCCGACGGCGAACGCCGACGAGGCGAACCCGTCCTGAAAGCCAACCGCGACGGCGGTAGCCGTGACGAAGGCCGTGTGCGAGCTGGGCATACCGCCGAGATTAATCAGAGCCCTGAGATTCAGCTTCCCGGTCACGACAAGCTCCCTGACGACCTTGCACGCCTGCGCGGCAAACCACGCCGTCACGGCGGTCCACAGGATGGGGTTGGCGAAAATCAGCAGTATTTCGCGTATATTCAATGGAATTCCCCCGCAACCACGAATTCGACCCGCTCTGCCTTTATGTACTTCGTTTTCATGCTTCCCCGCCGCTTTCAAACGGCTTCTGCGTGAAAATCCCCTCTGCTGTCCGCTGGAGCGCGGTTATCTCTTTTTCCGCGCCGCTCAGGTCCTCTGCGCACCGCATGACAAGGGTGACGCCCTCCTTGTAGAGCGCCATCGACCGGTCCAGGGAGGTTTTGGAGTCCTCCATCTCCGCGACGACCTCTTCCAGCCTGTTTACGGCTTCCTCGAAGGTCTGTTTTTTCCTGGGCATACGATCCATCCTTTTTCATCGCCGGGAACGGACGATTTATAATACGTAATATTGCGCCGTCGCGGGATTGCCCCCAACGGGCGCAAGCTATAAACCCGCTTTTGTCATTCTGAGCGAAGCAAAGAATCTCATGTTTTGGCTATTTTGGATCCTTCGCTTCGCTCAGGATGACAATTCACGGAGGTTGCCTTGATATTTATGAACGATGCAGCGGCGGGCGGTCATACCGGATGCAGAAAACATTTGCCGACGACGTGACAGAGTAGGCTAATGTTTTCGCACTCCGGTATAGCCGCGGGTTCCATCCCGCACCGCTTGACCTGTCGGCATTGGCACGGAAACCATGTCAAAATTCCGGCAGAACTACCCTCACGTCGCTTTTGCTTCCGCCCTCAAGCCACGCGCCGGTGATCTTCTCTATCGACGTCTTAAGATCGTGCCGCTCCGCCGAGTTCTCCGATACCAGCTGGATGGTCTTGCAGAAGCGCCCGTCCAGGAATACGTCCGCCTGACCTAGTATATCCCCTTTCCTGACGGGGGCGCGGAGGCTCTCCGGGGCGCGGATCCGGACTTTAAGCGACGGAAGCTCGTCCTGCCTGACGGGGAGGGTGTAGCTCTCGTTAAACGCATAGCTTACCCCCGGCGTCCTCGACCTTTCGACCGCGACGGTCCCGGCGGTTTTGCCCGCGTCCACAAGGGTTTCGTAGCTGTAATTCCCGAAGCCGTAATTCAGGATTTTCTTCGTGTCGGTCCACTTGTTTTGCTTGCCCGCCTCTCCCCAGCCGCTCGCCAGGACTACGGATATGAGCTGCATGTCCCCGCGCCTGGCCGCGCCGACGAAGCAGTGCCCGGCCTTGCCCGTGAAGCCCGTTTTTACGCCGTCCGCTCCGTCGTACTCGTCCAGGAGCCTGTTCCTGTTGTTCAGGGTATATGTTCGGCGGTCGCTCTTTATCTCGCGGCTTTCGGTATTGATGATCTCCATGAAAGCCGGTATTCCGATGGCGTACCTGGTTATCAGCGCCATATCCAGGGCCGTGGAGTGGTGATCCCCGGTGTCCAGCCCGTTCGGCGTCTCAAAGACCGTGTCCTTGGCGCCGAGTTCCTTTGCCCGCCGCGTCATGGCCGCGCAGAACTCCTCGACGCTTCCGCTCACGGCCTCGGCTATCGCCACGGCAGAGTCGTTGGCGGACTCGAGC
>WQUN01000160.1 GCA_009782085.1 Bacillota bacterium | reverse complement strand
GATCTGGAAATCGCCTGCGGAGGGACCATCGCGCTGTATGCCTCCAGGGGGGACAAGGTGTTCATGTGCCATGTGGCGAACGGCAACATGGGCCATAAGGTGATCGCGCCGGCCGAACTGGCGGCCGTCCGGAAAAGGGAAGCGGAACGCGCCGCGGCCGTGCTCGGGGCCGAGGCGCTCTCGATAGACGCCGATGATCTGAAGGTGAGCCGTTATGACGAAGCCGCCACGGACAAAATGATCGACGTGATCCGCTATGTCAGGCCAGACTTCATCCTCACCCACAACCCGCAGGATTATATGCGGGATCACGCGGAAGCGGGAGAGCTTGTTTTCAACGCGAGCTTCGCGGCCTCCATCCGGCACCGCGTTACGGAACACGAGTGCTTCGACGCCTTACCTCCGATCATGTATATGGACACGTTGGCCGGAATGTCCTTTATCCCCACAGAATACGTGGACATCTCCGATGTGATCGAAAAAAAGCTGGAAGCCCTGGCTTGCCACGACAGCCAGATCAGTTGGATGAAGGAACACGACAAAATCGATTTTATCGACTTTGTGCGGACATGTTCGAAATACCGGGGCCTCCAGTGCGGCGCCGCGTTCGCGGAGGGTTTCCGGCCCTGCGTAAACTGGCCCAGAATGGCCGCGAAAAGGCTTTTGCCGTGAGAAACGCTAATATTTACAGAAACGGGAGGAGTTGCCATGCCGGAGAAGAACGCGGCGGCGTTAAGTTTTATGAATACGGTAAAGGGAAGTATGCTGGAGGGGTTCTATCCCGCGGGCTGGGACATGGACAGGATCGACGCCTGCTGCGCCGGAGGGCCCGAGGAGATATTCCGGCGTCGGCCGCACTGGAATGAGGGCTTTCAGCCGGTATCCTGCCAAAATATTTCCGATTTTAATATGATGATGGGGCACGAGATCGCCAGGGAGATCCAAAACTGCCGCGGCGCCGGCCGGAAACTCGCGCTGATTCTGCCGGTCGGGCCGATGGGCATGTACCGCTGGACGGTCTATTTTCTGAAAGAATGGAACGTGGATTGTTCGCATGTTTTCTGTTTCAATATGGACGAATGGAGCGACGGGGACGGCAACACCGCCGGCCCGGAAAGCCCGGGGTCTTTTCAAAACGCGATGAGGACCGCTTTGTACGATCCGCTGGGGGTTCTGACCGTGCCCGAGGGGCAGCGGAATTTTGCCACGCGCGGAAACCTCCCCTTCTACGCGCGGAAAATAGCCGATTTGCGCAAGGACGGCGCGCGCCTGGCGACGGTTTTCGGGATCGGGCGCGTGTTCCACATAGCCTTCTGGGAGCCCCATTTCGCGGCCGAATTTGCCGACGCGGAGGAATGGAAGAGACAGACGCACCGCCTCGGCGCGAAGCTGCATCCCCTGACGGTAGAGCAAAACGCGGTCACGAGCTTCAAGAGCCGCACCGGGCTTGTCCCATGCACCGCGAACACGATCGGCCCCGGCTTGTTTTTACAGTCCGACTATGTCATAGGCGGCTGCGACGGCGCGTTCGGCCGCGGTATGCAGTGGCAGGGCGCGAGCCTCCGGGTCACTCTGCGGCACGGCCCGGACATCTGGGTCCCGTCGGGTTTCATGCCCACTCTCCCCGGCAAACTGTTCTTTTTAAGCGAACTGGCCGAACCTCTCGAGGCGGAGTTGAACTGAACAGTTTTATGTCGGATCATCCCCGCTCTATCGCCGCGACCGCCGCGTTGGCCGCTTTTATCCTCGCGTATCCGCTCTCCGAAAACTTGGGCTTCCTGTCGTAGGTATAAAGCCCGTTCTGCTCCTGCTCCACGTCGTAAAGCTGCGTGTAGCAGGACGCGCACACCCCTTCGGAGCCGAGCAGCGCCCCCGCGAGCCCGGCGTAGCGCTTGCAGAACGCCTCCTCGTCCTTCGGGGCGTCGCCGTAGCCCCAGCTCTGGGCGTCCGCGCCATTTTTTGACGCGCCGGCGGCTATATCCGGGTTCCACCACGTCCCGCCGAACTCGCTCACGAAAAACGGCTGGCCGGAAAAGCGCTGCCTGTCCGGAAACGTCTCGTAATGGCCGCCTTTTTTGAGTTTCCCGTATTTTTCGTAAAATCTCGCGGGATCCTGGTCGTAGTCGTGGACGTCGTAGACGTCGGTCACGACGTGGAAGTTCCCGCTGGCGTCGATCACGGGCCTCGTGGGGTCGAAGGCCTTGGAGGCGAGATAGACGTTTCGGAGCACCTCGTCATCCTGCCGCCTGCCGTTTTGGTCCCAGGTTTCGTTGAACGGGCACCAGCCGATTATGGAGGGGTGGTTGAAATCCCGCGCCATAAGCTCAAGCCATTCGGGCAAAAAGGCCGTCAGCCCTTCCGCGCCGGAGATGTCGAGCCCCCAGCTCGCCTGTTCGCCCCAGACCAGGTATCCAAATCTGTCCGCGTGGTACAAAAACCTCTCCTCAAAGGCTTTCTGGTGCAGCCTCGCGCCGTTGAAGCCCAGCGCCGCTGAAAGCTCAATGTCCCGCGCGAGATCGGCGTCCGAGGGCGCGGTGTATATCCCGTCGGGGTAAAAGCCCTGATCCAGGACGAGACGCTGGAAAACCGGCCGCCCGTTCAGATATACGGCGTGGTCTTTTACGTATACCGAGCGCAGCCCGAAATACCCCTCCACGCGGTCGGCCGTCCCGCCGTTCCCGGTCAGGGTGAGCCTGAGGTCGTACAGGTTCGGCCGCCCGGCGTCCCAGAGATGTTTTTCCGTCAACCGGAGCCTCAGCACGGCCAGCCCGCCGTCAGCCGGGGCACGCGCCTCTCCCGCCGGCCTGCCCCGGAAAAAGGCCTCCGCGCGAAGCTCCATGCCGTCCGTGTCCCCGTCCAGCCTGACCGCGAGTTCCGCGGCGGCGTCGTTCGGGCAGGGGATCACCTTGTAGGAGGCGATGCTCTCGCTTCCGACGAACTCCAGCCAGACCGTCTGCCAGATCCCGGTCGTGCGGGTATAGTCGCAGCCGGCGGAGCGATAGCCGGCGCACTGCTTGCCCCTCGGCTGGCGGCCGGAGCGCCCGTCGTCCTCGGCGCAGACCGCGAGGGCGTTCTCGCCGGGGCGGCACAGCGCCGTTATGTCGAAGGTGAAGGACGAATAGCCGCCCCTGTGCGTCCCGGCGGGCTTGCCGTTCACAAAGGCCCTGCACTCGTAGTCCACCGCCCCGAAGTGCAGGAGAACTTTTCCCGACAGCTCCGCCCCGGACAGCGCGAACCGCCGCCCGTACCAGGCCGCCGGGATAAAGTCCTTGTGGCCGATCCCCGAAAGCCTGCTTTCCGGGCAAAACGGGACGGTTATTTTCCGGGCGAAGACGCCGTCTTCGTAAATCTTCCTGTCCAGGCCGCTCCTGGAAAAATCGAACTCAAAATCCCACTCGCCGTTCAGGTTTCGCCAGGCCGGGCGGAACATCTGCGGGCGCGGGTGTTCGGGACGGGGGATGGTTGCGGACATGGCTGCCTCCTAATGTAATAGTGCGGTGGCTCTGCCCCTGACGTTTTTGATTATCGGGGTTCGTATAAACGCCCGTTTTTCAACCGGTTTGCCTTCACCGCTCTTTCGGTTTTATGAACACGCCGTGATTGCCCAGAAGCACCACGAAAAAAACGAAGAACGACATGACCTCGACCGTCACGAACGCCTTCGCGACGGGGACGACGGGGGTGATGTCCCCGAAGCCCACCGTGGTAAAAGTTACCGCGCTGAAATATATCACGCTGACGCACTCGTCCAGGGGCGAATTGCCGCCGAGGCCCGCGAACGAGCCGGGTATGTACAGGTACAGCGCGCTGTATATCCCGGCGAAGAGGATGACAGTCGCGAAAACGCTGCCGAGGGCGACGTGTATGTTGGAGCGGTCATATGGTTTTTGCAAGGTGCCGATAAAGCGGCGCAGGCTGAACGTGATCCCCACCAAAAGAGAGACGGACGTTACGGAAAGCATTATTACGTTGGCCGCCGCGTTTCCGACGCGATGTTCGGAAAGGACCAGATAGCACATGAATATGCCGTAAACCGCCGGAAAGTAGGACAGCGCGGGCATTTGCCTTTTGAACTTCCTCTCGAAAAACCTTATCAGCATTAGAGCCCCCCTTCGCCGCAAGGCGCGTTTTTCGGAACCTGATCAGACTTCTTCGGAAATTGATTTTTCGTTGTCAGCTGAGCGAAGCGAAGGGTCTAAAAATCAAGATTCTTCGCTTCGCTCAGAATGACAAGCGCCAATTTCCGAAGAAGTCTGTTCAACCGCCAACCGGCGGGTAGAATCCGGGTTCTTAGGAACCGTAAAATATTACAGCCTTTTCAGCAATTTCAGCGCGGCGTCGCCGTGCGGCGGGTAGCGCAGCGGTATGTCTATCAGACGGGATTTGCGCAGCACGCTCTTGTAATGCGTGAACGTGTCGAACCCGGCCTTGCCGTGGTAGCTGCCCATGCCGCTTTCGCCCACCCCGCCGAACGGCAGGCGCGGCACCGAGAGATGCGTGACGGTGTCGTTGACGCAGCCGCCGCCGAAGGACAGGTTCCTCAGAAAATAGCGTTCGGCGTCTCTGGAGGCGGTGAATATGTACGCCGCGAGGGGCTTCGGGCGGGCGTTCAAAAGCCTCACGGCCTCGTCCCGGTCGTCGTAGGCCAGAATCGGCAGAATCGGGCCGAATATCTCCTCGCCCATGACCGGCGAATCCCAGCGGACGCCGTCCAGCAGAGTGGGCTCTATCCGCAGCCGGGCGGGGTCGCTGCCGCCGCCGGACGCCGCGTTCTCGCCCTCCATGAGCCCGAGCAGGCGGCGGAAGTGCTTTTCGTTGATGATTTTGGGGTAGTCCGGGTTTTCCAGCGGCTTTTCGCCGTAGAGGCTCCTGGTGGCCTCAGCGATTTCGGCGGTCAGCCTCCGTTTGACGGAGGAGTGCGCGAGCACATAGTCGGGCGCGACGCAGGTCTGGCCGGCGTTGAGGAACTTCCCCCAGGCGATGCGCCGGGCCGCGCGTCTGATATCCGCCGTTTCGTCCACCACGCACGGGCTCTTGCCGCCCAGCTCCAGCGTGACGGGCGTGAGATGCTTCGCGGCCGCCTCCATGACCGTCCGGCCCACCGCCGCGCTTCCGGTGAACAGGATCACGTCGTAGCGCTCGCCCAGAAGCGCCGCGTTTTCCTCGCGCCCTCCCGCGACGGCCGTCACGTGGCCCGCGTCGAACACCTCGGCGCAAAGCCGCCCGATCACAGCGGAGGAGGCCCGGGAGTACGCCGACGGCTTGACGACGGCGCAGTTCCCGGCGGCCACGGCCGCGACCAAGGGCGTCAGCGTCAGCATGAACGGGTAATTCCAGGGCGACATGATCAAAGCCTCGCCGTAGGGCTCGGGGTATCTCGCGCCGGACGACGGGAAGGTCTTCACGTTTGTAAACATGCGCGCGGGGCGGCACCAGCCGCGCACATGCCTCAGAGTGTACCGTAGCTCGTCCAGGACCACGCCGGTCTCCGTGGCGTAGGCCTCGAACGGCGGCTTGTTCAGATCCTCCCTAAGGGCGGACGCAATGTCGCCGTCATGCCCGCGTATCCAGCGCTCCATTTTTTTCAGGCTGTCCACGCGGAAATCCACGTCTATCGTGCGCCCCGAGGCGAAAAACTCGCGCTGCCGCTTAAGAATCGCGGAAAAATCCGACATGCAAAGCCCTCCGAGTTAAAATAACAGGGACGCGGAAAACCCGCGCCCCGTTTATCGTCGTTTCGTTTGAAATTGAGCTTCAAACTTCGCGCGAAACGCCCCTAACCATTGGTCGTTTCGCGCTCGTTTTCAGCTCATTTCAAATCGGAACGACTTGGTCGTTTCGTTTCTGAATCAGTCTTGCGTATACGGCATCAGCGCCATATGCCGCGCCCTTTTGATGGAAATCGTCATGGCGCGCTGGTGTTTGGCGCAGTTGCCCGTCATCCTCCTGGGCAATATCTTCCCGCGCTCGGAGATGAACCGGCGCAGCTTGGCCGCGTCCTTGTAATCGATGTGATCCTGCTTGTTCGCGCAGTATTCGCACACGCGCTTTTTCCTGCGCCCGCGTTTCTTTTGAACCATTATATGACCTCCCTGAGATTTTCATGTTGTGGACCCGTTATACCGACACGCGAAAACATTTGCCTCCTCTGACGCCGATACGCCGCAGAAGCATTCGTCGTATCGGCTCGTCGTCGGCATATGTTTTCTGCGGTCGGTATATCAGAACGGCAGATCGTCGTCGTCGATGCTCTCGGCGATGGCCGAAAACCCCTCCGGCTCGTAGGCGGGGGGCGGGGCGCCGCGGTCCTGGCGCGGCTCGCGCGGCGCGTTGGCCATGCGGGATTCGAAAGAGCTCTTGCTCTCCGCGAAATCCTGCTCCTCTATGACGACCTCCGTTATCCACTGGCGCTGGTTGTTTTTGTCGTCATAGGTACGGACCTGGAGCCTTCCGGAAACCGCTATCTGCATACCCTTTTTCAGATATTTCTCGGCGAATTCCCCCTGCTTGCCAAAAGCCACGCAGTTGATAAAGTCCGCGTCCGGCTCGCCCTCGCGCTTGAATCTTTTGTTGACCGCCAGGCGATACTTGGCGACGGCCACCGGCTCGCTGCCCTGTGAATAACGAACTTCCGGATCACCAGTCAGCCGGCCCATCAATATAACCTTATTCACGCCGCGTCCCCCCTATTCGTCGATCCTGATTATCAGATACCTCAGCACGTTTTCCATGATGCGCATCCTGCTCTCCAGCTCGGCCGGAGCGCCGCTCTCCGCGGAAAAGGTTATGAAGTCGTAATACCCCTCCGAAATGTACTTGATCTCGTAGGCGAGCCTGCGCTTGCCCCATTCGTCGACCTTTTCGACCGTCCCGCCGAAGCGGGCGATCAGGTCCTGAACTTTCCCCAGCTCTTCTTTGAGGGCGTCTTCTTCCAGGGTCGGCTTGAAAACCACACCCATCTCGTACTTGTTCATTTGATTCCTCCCTATGGACTATGGCCAGCCCGCCGGGGACTGGCAAGGATCGCGCCGCTGCGGTGTATTTTCGTTTGAAACAAACGACTGTTTGCGCGCGTCTGGCCGGCGCGGATGTCACGTCCGCGCCTGCCGATAAATATTAGCACAAACACGGACGATGAGCAAGAGTTTTTATGAACCTATTTTTATGTTAACCTCTTTCAGCTGCTTCTCGTACACTTCCCCCGGCGCGCCCATCAGCAGGTCCCGCGCCTGCTTGTCCTTCGGGAACGCTATGACCTCGCGGATGTTCGGCTCGTCCGCCAGCAGCATCAAAATCCGGTCGACGCCCGGCGCGACGCCGGCGTGGGGCGGGGCCCCGTGCCTGAAAGCGCCGTAGAGCGCCGGGAACCTGCTCTCCACGGCCTCCCTGTCGTACCCCGCGATGCGGAAGGCCTCCGCCATGATCTCCGGGTCGTAGTTTCGCTCCGCTCCGGACGAAAGCTCGATCCCGTTGCAGGTGATGTCGTACTGGAACGCCTTTATGTCCAGCGGGTCCATGGTTTTCAGCGCCTCCATGCCGCCCTGCGGCATGGAGAACGGGTTGTGCCCGAAGTCGATCCGCCCCGTCTCCTCGTCGCGCTCGTACATCGGGAAGTCCACGATCCAGCAGAACTCGTAGACGCCCTGTTCGATGAGCCCGAACTCCGCGCCGAGCTTGTTCCGCAAAATCCCCGCGAGCTTCCGGGCCTTGGCCTTCTCGTCGGCGATCACGAAAACCGCGTCGCCTTCGCGCGCGCCCGTCGCGGCCAAAAGCCCGGCCGTCTCCGCCTCGCCCAGGAATTTCGCCGCGGGGCCGGAGAGCGTCCCGCCGGCCTCGGCTTTAAGCCACACCAGGCCCCGCGCGCCCTCGTCCGTAATCTCCTTCGTCAGCCTGTCGAAGAGCTTCCGGGGGCTGTCCGCGCCGCCGGCCGCTTTCAGCGCCCGCGACGGCATTCCCGCCAGCGCCCGGAAGCCGCTGTTTTCAAAAACTTTTGTGACGTCGTATATCTCCAGCGGATTGCGCAGGTCGGGCTTGTCGCTGCCGTAACGCTCCATGGCCTCCTCGTAGGAGAGCCTGCGAAACGGCGGCTTCGCCACGCGTTTATCGGAGAATTCCGTAAAAATCTCGTAGAGCAGCCTTTCCAGAACGGCGAACACGTCCTCCTGCCCGGCAAAGGCCATCTCTATGTCGAGCTGGTAGAACTCGCCCGGCACGCGGTCGGCCCTGGCGTCCTCGTCCCTGAAGCACGGCGCGATCTGGAAGTATCTGTCGAAGCCGGACAGCATCAGGAGCTGCTTGAACTGCTGCGGCGCCTGCGGCAGCGCGTAGAACTTCCCCGGGTGCAGGCGGCTGGGGACGATGAAGTCCCGCGCGCCCTCCGGCGACGAGCTCGTCAAAATCGGCGTCTGTATCTCCAGAAAGCCCATCGCGTTCATCTTGTCGCGTACCGCCTGGATGACTTTCGCCCGGAACACTATGTTTTGGTGCACCTTGGGGTTGCGCAGGTCGAGATACCTGTATCTGAGCCGCAGGTCCTCCCGCGTGGCCGCGGACGCGTCGATCTCGAACGGCAGCGGCTCCGTCCGCCGCCCCAGGACTTCCACGCGCGAGGGCGCGATCTCTATCTCCCCGGTGGGCATGTCCGGGTTCGGGTCCTGGCGCAAAACGGCCTTCCCCTCCAGCCGGACGGTGGATTCCCGCGGTATGTCCCGCACCGTTTTTATCATCGCCTCGTCGGTGACCACGGCCTGAGTGACGCCGTAGTGGTCCCGGAGCGTGAAGAACAAAATCGAGCCCTTGTCCCTGACGTTGTTCAGCCAGCCGTCGAGCCTCACGGTCTCCCCGGCGTTTCCGGCGCGGAGCTCCCCGCAGGTATGGGTTCTGTACATAAAAAGCCTCCTATGTCTTGCTTTTTGAATGTTTTTTCGTATATACCGGATGCAGAAGAAAAACTGCCGCATACGCGGCAGAAATTGAGGGGGTGAGTCTTGTAAATGGGAGGGGAAGGATTCGAACCTTCGAAGTCAGTGACAACAGATTTACAGTCTGCTCCCTTTGGCCGCTCGGGAACCCTCCCGGATTCCGTAAAAACAAATTGCGTGGCCCCGGCGCGAAGAGTATGATAACAAATGTCGGCGGAGTTGTCAAACAGAAAATTAGTACCAGACCGTAAACCCCGCATCCCGGAAAATTTGCCGCGCCCTCACCGGAAAAAATCATCCAAAAGCTGATAATACTCCATCTTCTCCGCGTCCGCCCGCTCCAGGCCGTATTCGCGCAGAAAATCGCCCGCCAGCGCCTTCGCGCTTCCGGGATCGAGCCCCCGGACGTTGTGCATGTTATAAAACACGCTCCGCGCGCCGACGGCGAGGTCCTGATACCTGTCGGCGGCCCCGGCGGCGGAAAGGTCCACAAACCCGGCGAGCCGGCCGTTTTTAAGGATCACGTTCGGGAAGCAGTAGTCCCCGTGGGTGAACACAAAGTCCTCCTCCGGCGGCGGAGTGCGTAGCAGAAGCTCCTTTATCCCGGCGACGCCGAGCTTTTGCCTGTCCTCCCGGAAGTATTCCGGCTTCACAAGCCCCGCCTCGCAGCGTTTAAGCGCGTTTCGCGTCTTGACGGCGTTGGACTCGTCAAACGGGCAGCCGTCCGGCGAGACCTCATGCACGCGCCGCAGGGCCCCGGCGTACGTCCTGACGAGGGCGCGCGGCTCGGCGTCCAGGGCCCTCGCGAAGCTCTCCCCGGGTATTTCGGCCGTCAGCAGCCAGCCCGCGCTGTTTTCGCTTCGGAAACACACGGCCTCCGGAACCGGCAGGACGCCGCGTAGCCAGCGCATGACCTCCGCCTCGCGCCGGAGCGCGCCGAACATATCGTCCGGCATATGCTTTAAGTAAAAGTTCCCGTCATTCTTTCCGTCATTCGGGCGTATAATATATATCTCCGACCCTGAAAAACCGGACGGCATCCTCTCGACGCCGGCGTTTTCCAGGAAGCCGGCCATACATTCGGGGACTGCGATCATTAAAGCCTCCGCGAAGAGATGATAAAATGGAGATCACACTTGCGCCGTTCGCGCCGCGGGACATACGGCCCCTTCTCGAATGGAACGACGGCCTGGGCCCGGATTTCCTGACGCAGTGGGCGGGTTTCGGGTACTCGTATCCTTTGACCCGCGGACAGGTCACGGACAAGCTGGACGCGCAGGGCGCGGCTAAATACCTCGTCTTCGCGCTGCGCGCGGAAAAGCGGACGGTGGGGACGCTGGAACTGAATTTCCTCAACGTCCCGGCCGGCTGCGCCACGCTCTGCCGGTTCCTTATCGCGCCGGAGCAGAGGCTGCGCGGCCTGGGCGCGAAAGCCCTCCGCGCGGCGGAGGCGTACGCCCGGGAAAGGCTCGGGCTGGACACGCTGCTGCTGAAGGTCTTCGAATACAACCGGATCGCGGTCAGCTGCTACAAAAGGGCAGGGTTCGATATCCGCCGCATCGTCACGCATCAGAACGGCCTGCCGATGCTGGAGATGGAGAAGCGGATCACTCATGCGTAAGCCTCTCCGCCAGCCTGACCGCGCTGCGCGCCTCGTTTTCGTCCCGCGCGTAAAGCCCCAGCAGCAGGCCCCTGGACGACAGCCGTTCCAGCAGCCCCTGAAAGACCCGCATGTCCCCGACCCATATGACGAGCTTTTTGCCGGCGGCCTGTATCCTGCGGAGCTCCGGGATAAACTCCGTCGGCGGCGGCTGCCCCGCCACGTGCGTCCACTGTACGGCGGCCAGACGCTCCAGGGACAGGAGCGCGTCCAGGTGCCTGGCCTGCTCTTTCCCGTCCAGGTGGTACAGCGGCTTGTCCATCAAAGCGCTCTGTCTTTTCAGCTCCGGCAGGATGAACTCCCGGAACAGCCCGCCGGACATCATCACCGATATGTCCGCCTGCATCTGGCCGTGCCAGCCCCCGCCCCAGGTGTTCAGCCATCCGATTACCCCGCCGCCGTCGTTGTTCGCCAGGAGGACGGGGTTCACCTCGGCGAAAACCGCCTCCCAGGCCGACTGCATCTTTTCCAGAGCGG
>WQUN01000159.1 GCA_009782085.1 Bacillota bacterium | reverse complement strand
GGGCCTTTCCACCGTGGCCGTCCGTATGCCGGCCTGCCCCGTCGCCAGGCGGCTGATCATGCTTTCGGGCAAGGTGATCGCCGCGCCCAGCGCGAATTCCTCCGGCAAGCCCAGCCCGACGAACGCGCGCCGGGTCTGTGAGGACCTGAACGGGAAGATCGACATGGTCCTGGACGGCGGGCCGTGCGAGTTCGGCCTGGAGTCCACCGTCCTGGACGTGAGCGGCGTTTCCGCCGGCGCCGCGCCGGTTATACTGCGCCCCGGCGCGGTGACGAAAGAGATGCTGGAGCGCGCCTGCGGGCGGAAAGTCGCGGCCTACGCCGGGGACGCGCCGGA
The DNA here is from genome assembly GCA_009782085.1 of Bacillota bacterium. Lineage (GTDB taxonomy): Bacteria > Bacillota > Clostridia > Lachnospirales > WQUN01 > WQUN01. The sequence continues at coordinate 10,725 of WQUN01000159.1, read as the reverse complement.
GCGGCCCCCCTCGCCGGGCATGAAATACAGGCATTACGCCCCGGCGGCGGAAGTCGTCGTCGTGGCCGGAGGGGAAAACGGCGGCCCGGCCGAGGTTTTGGACAGAATCGCCGGGAGAATAAAGGCCCTGGCGGAGGCTTCGCCCGAAAAGGCGGGTATCCTGGCGACAGACGAGACCATAGCGCGGTATGACGCCGCAAAATCGGCGGTGATAAGCGCCGGGAGCCGCGCGCGGCCGGAGACAATCGCCGCGGGGCTGTTCGAGGCCCTCCGCCGCTTCGACGAGGCCGGGGCGAAGGTCGTATACGCGGAGGCCCTGCCGGAGGACGGCGTCGGCGCGGCGGTTATGAACCGGCTTATCCGAGCGGCGGGCGGGAAAATCATATCGTAGGGAACGGTCTTGACCGTTCCGCCCAACCGGATATTTGACAATTACGTGGAACTGTCCGGCCTTTCGCATTGGCGCGTTGTAGGGAACGGTCTTGACCGTTCCGTCCAGCCGGATATTTATTAATCATATGATCTTGAGCACCCTCGGAAACCGATTAATGGCAACCTCTATAAACCCTTTTTTGTCATTCTGAGCAGCGAAGAATCTTATGTTTTGGCTGTTTAAGATCCTTCGCTTCGCTCAGGATGACGGTTTTTGAGGTTGCCTAATCCCAGTTGTCAGCCGAGCGAAAGGAAGGGTCTTTATCCCAAAATTGCGCCGTAACAATGGGCGGAAGATTCTTCGCTAACGCTCAGAATGACAGCTCTCGGAATGACAGCTTTTATGCGGTTTTCGACTTTCCCAGGGAACTCATCTTGAGTACCTTCTGAAACCATTTATTACCAACCGCGTAGGGGCGCGCATTGCGCGTCCGCGGACGGCCAATAGCAGTCCCTACATGGGGGAACATTGACTTGTATGGTCTCTAAAACCATGTATTCATGCTGGTTTGGAGTTTCCGAGGCTACTCATCTTTTATAAGGAGCCGCCCCATGACCGTCCTCTTAGTCTGTACCGGCAACACCTGCCGCAGCCCGATGGCCGCCGCCCTTCTGCGGGACGCGGCCGCGAGGCGCGGCTTGGACATGGCCGTTTCCTCCGCCGGCATCTCCGCGCAGGACGGCGACCCGGTCTCCGCCAACGCGCAAAAGGCCCTGAAAAACAGGGGGCTTTCCCTGCCAAACGGCCCGGAGAGCCGCGCGAAAACCGTGGACAAGCCCCTCGCGGAGCGCGCGGATCTGATCCTGACCATGACCGCCCGTCACCGCTGCGAACTTGCCGCCCGCTTCCCGGAGGCAAATGACAAAATATTCACCCTCGGCGAATACGCGGGCGAGCCGTCTGACGTGCCCGACCCGTTCGGGCAGGATCTGGAAGCGTATGAAAATTGTCTCGCCGACCTGGAACGCAAGATCGCCGGAGCGGTCAAAAAAATAGAGACAGCCTCTAAAAACCCCGACGAACCGGTTTTGGCGGCGCCGGAACGGCGGCATACGGGCATTTATGAGCCGCGCGGCAACGAAGACGACAGCCGGGAGGTTCCGATAACAAATATCGCTTTAGGCTGCGACAACGCGGGCTTTCGCCTGAAAAGCGCGGTGATGGAATATCTGCAAAACGAAAAAATCGCGTTTGCCGACCTTGGCGCCTTCGACGACAAGCCCTCCGACTATCCGGATTTTGCCAAAAAGGTCGTGGAAGCCGTCATAAGCGGCAAGTGCGAAAAGGGGATCCTCCTCTGTGGGACGGGCATAGGCGTCTCCATCGCCGCCAACCGCCATAAGGGCATACGCGCCGCGCTTTGCCACGACGTCTTCTCGGCCAAGGCCGCCAGGGCCCACAACGACGCCAACGTCCTGACTATGGGCGGGAGGGTGATCGGCGAGGGCCCGGCCGCCGAAATCGTGAAAGCCTTCCTGGAGACCCCTTTTTCCGGGGAGGAGCGGCACAAAAGAAGGATCGGCATGATAGAGGGTGAGCCGTGATGCCGGAGACCCGGAACTGGGCGCTGGACGTCGCCGTCTTTGCCTGCGCGTTCGGCGTCGTCCTGGCCATGACGCCGCTGGCCAGGAAAATCTCGCGGAAAGCCGGCGCGATCGACTATCCGCGGGAGCGCGGGATGCACGACGAGCCCATGCCGCGCATGGGCGGGATCGCCATTGTGCTTGGCTTCCTTGCGGCCGTCGCCGTGGCGGCGTTTTTCATGCCGGAGATGCGCACGGGGCAGTTTATCGGGTTTATCGCCGGGGCGCTTTTAATCGCCGCCACGGGGATGCTCGACGACATATTCACCCTCAGGGCGCGGCACAAATTCGCGCTGCAGATCGTCGCGGCGCTGATTGTGGTCTTTTCGGGAACCCGCGTCGAGTTCGTCCAATACCCCCTGCACGCGTACCTGGATTATTTCAGCATCCCGTTCACCTTGGTCTGGATCGTCGGCCTGACAAACGCCGTGAACCTGATCGACGGCCTGGACGGGCTGGCCGCCGGCGTCTCCGCCATCGGCGCGGTCTGCCTGATGGTCCTCTGCGTGTTTTCGGGGAACGCTTTGGCCGCCGCGCTCTCGGCCGCGCTGGCCGGGAGCTGCCTCGGCTTCCTGCCCAGGAACTTCAACCCCGCCGAGGTCATCATGGGCGACACGGGCGCGCTGTTTCTGGGCTACGTGCTGGCCGTCTCGTCCGTCACCGGCGTTTTCAAGGCCTACGCGCTGCTGTCCGTGCTGCTCGCGTTCCTGGCTTTGGCCTTGCCCATCTTCGACACTTTGTTCGCGATGATAAGGCGGGCCTTCCGCCACAAGCCGCTTATGGAGGCCGACAGGGGCCATTTGCACCACAGGCTCGTGGACAGTGGGTATTCGCCCAAGCAGGCCGTGGTGATCCTCTACGGGCTCAGCGCGGTCACGGGGGTCATGGCGATCGTGATAGCCATGAAGGAGGCGCGGGCCATAGTCGTGACGCTGATCTGCGTGGCGGTGATGCTGATGATGGTTTACGTGTACAGGAGGAGGACGAAATAGCCGCGGCATATTTTATGCGAAAAACAGAGCAGGGGACGCCGCCCTCGGCGTCCCGCAGTTATCGGAAGATTATTGGCAACCGGGACCGGGCGCGCCGCAATGTCAGCAAGATAAGGAGTAAGGAGATAAATATTTCCATGTAGGGCGGGGGCTCTGCTCCCGCCGCCATAAAACGTTGTCAATGTAGGGCGGGGGCTCTGCTCCCGCCGCCATATAGCCCCGGCGGGAGCAGAGCCCCCGCCCTATCAATGACCGTTGCAAATGCCGGGATGTTTCCTGCGATTTATACCGGAGTGCGAAAACATTAGCCTCATCTGTCACGTCGTCGGCAAATGTTTTCTGCATCCGGTATAACCATGAAAAATTGCAGGCCCGACGAAATAAAACATTTTGATATAAAGCGCCTGTTTATGATAAACTAATAACAGAGAAGTTGGGTTCATTTGAGGTTCATCCGGGTTACATCAAGCGTACATCATGGGAGGACACAAAATGTCAAGGACAATCAAGGCGAGGCTCATCGCCGCTGTTTTGCTGATTTCATTCGTCGGGATGTCTCTGGTCACGACCTTCAGCTACATCATATCCCGCAACACGACGATGACCGAAACCCTGGACAAGATCCAGAACAGGGCCGCGTTTGAGTCGGAGAAGATCAACAGCTGGCTGGAGGGAAAAACGGCGCTGGTCAGGTCGCTCGTCCGGGCGATACAGCCGGCCGGCACCATCGCGGCGGCCAGGGAGGTCTTTCTGGCCGAGGCCGAGGCCGCGGAGAACAAAGACCTGATCAGGGTATACGCGGGTTTTTCAGACGATACGGGCGTTTTTTCGGACACGGACAACATACTGGACCTGGCCCCGGAATGGCGCGCGACCCAGCGGGGCTGGTACAAGGCGTCCTACGCGGCGGGCGGCGATACCGTGCTGACCACCCCGTACTTCGACATCACCATCAACGCGATGGTGGCCACTATAACCCAGTACGCCGGCAAGATCGAGGGCCTGGACGCCTGCGTCGCCATTGACATGGACATATCGCAGCTGGTGTCCATCGTGTCCAACGTGAAGCTGATGGACAAAAGCTACGCCTTCATGACCGACGCGGACGGGGTCATCATCTCCCACCCGGACTCCAAGTTCAACCCCACGGAGGCCTCGGCGTTCGTCATGAAGGACGACCCGGTCTATTCCAAGGTGTTCGCCTCCACGAAAAGCGGCGAGGAATTGATCCTGCTGGGCGATTACGACGGCGTCACGCGGTATTTCATCCCCCACGCGATCGGCCAGACCGGCTGGACGCTGTATGTGGCCGCGCCGGCCGCCGCGATAACCCAGCCGGTCAACAGGCTTTTGATGTTCATGATCCTGATATGCCTGGCCGTCATGGTCACGGCGGGGCTGGTGCTCTACGCGGCGATAACCGGGGTGGTAGTCAGGCCGCTGAGGGCTCTCCGGGATATAACGGGGAACATCGCGAGGGGCGATTTCTCCTTCAGGATTTCGGAGCGGCAGGACGAGATAGGCCTCCTGGAGCGGCAGATAGGCGAGGTCGCCGGCGTGTTCACGAAGCTGGAGCGCGACGTCTCGGAACTGTTCCGCGAGATCAACGTGGAGGGCGACTTCGAGGCGCGCCTGGACGAAAGCGGATATACCGGCGCGTACAGGGACATGGTCCGCAACATCAACGTGCTGTACGAATCCGTCGCGAACGAGGTGCTGTACGCCCTGGAGGTGTGCGGGAAATTCGCCGACGGCGACTTCGGCGTGGAAGTAAAGGAAATGCCCGGCAAAAAGATAGTCATGAAACAAACGCTGGAGATGCTCCGGAACAATTTGGCGTCGGTAGCGTCGGAAATGAGCGCGCTGGTGAAGGACGCCACAGCCGGCAATCTCGAAAGCCGCGCGGACGCCTCCAAATACAGCGGGGACTGGGCCGATCTGCTGAAGAACCTGAACCATCTGATGGAAGTCATCGCGGCCCCGATCCGCGAGGCGGAATACGTGCTGGGGCACGTCTCCGCGGGCAATTTCGACCTCAAGGTCGAGGGAAAGTATGAGGGCATCTTCCTGGAAATCAAGAATTCGATCAACGACACCGTGTCAAACGTGGCCTCGTATATAATCGAAATATCGAACGTGCTCCGCGAAATGGCCGACAGCGACAACCTCGACCAGGCGATCACCCGCGACTATGTCGGCAGCTTTTCGGACATAAAGGACGCCATAAACAACATCCTCGGCAAGTTCAACACGGTCATGTCCGAGATGTCCGCCGCCATTAACCAGGTGTCCGCCGGGGCGAAGCAGGTCTCCGAAAGCAGCATAGTCCTGGCGCACGGGGCCAGCGAGCAGGCGTCCTCCGTCGAGGAGCTCAACGCGACCGTCCTCACGATCAACGAGGGCACTTCCCGCAACGCCGAAAACGCCAAAGAGGCCGAAAAGCTGTCCGCGACCTCCAAGACCGGCGCACAGCGGGGCGACCAGGACATGAAGGCCATGCTGTCCTCCATAGAGGGGATCAAGAAGTCCTCCAGCGCCATCGCAAACATCGTCAAAATAATAGACGACATCGCCTCCCAGACCAACCTGCTGGCGCTTAACGCGGCAGTGGAGGCCGCCAGGGCGGGCGAGCACGGCAAGGGTTTCGCAGTGGTCGCGAACGAGGTGCGTAACCTGGCCGGAAAAAGCCTGGACGCCTCGAAGGAGATAAGCGGGCTTATCGACGAGTCCCTCGAGAAGGTCGACACCGGCTCGCAGACGGCTGTCGCGACGGCTAACTCCCTCGGGGCCATCGTGGAGAACGTGGCGAGGGTGTCGGACATCATTACGGGCATATCCGAATCCTCCGGGCGGCAGGCCGAAGCCATCGGCCAGGTGACCTTGGGCCTGGGCCAGATCACGGAGGTCGTCCAGAGCAACGCGGCCACGTCCCAGGAGACGGCAGCCGCCGCCGAGGAGCTGTCGAGCCAGTCGGAGGTGCTGAGAAATCTGGTAAGGATATTCAAGCTGAGGGCAAGGTAATTGAAACAACATATACAAAGGAGGATTTTTATGTCTTACACGCACGCGAAAAAACACTACCGCGCCGCGCAAAAAGAAGCCGCCCGGTTCTTCGCGCCCGCGGGCGGGCCCGCGGCCAGGCCTGCGGAGAACGACTTCTGGGCCGAATACGGGCCGCTCCTGATGCTGCTGCTGTCCGTCGTCTCCCTGTTCATGGAGGGGATCCACATCGGTATGCGCCTGGCTAAAAGGGCCGGGGAGAAGGACGAGCGATGAAGCTGGGCATAGTCGGGCTGCCCAACGTGGGGAAGAGCACGCTGTTCAACTGCCTGATCCGCGCCAAGGCGGAGGCGGCCAATTACGCGTTCAGCACGAAAGACCCCAACGTGGGCGTGGCGCAGGTGCCGGACGAACGCGTGGACGTGCTGGCGAAGATGAACAACTCCGCGAAGAAGATACCGGCGACCGTGGAATTCGTGGACATCGCCGGCCTCGTGGCCGGCTCCAGCAAGGGCGAGGGCCTGGGGAACCAGTTCCTGTCGTACATCAGGGAAGTGGACGCCCTCGTCCACGTCGTCCGCTGTTTTGAGGACGAAAACGTGCTCCACGTCAGCGACGTGCTCGACCCAGCCTCCGACGTGGAGACGATCAACCTGGAGCTTGTTTTCGCGGATTTGGAGATCATCGAGCGGCGCATCTCCAAGATCGCGAAAGCGCCCAAGGGCGGCGAGCGGGAGCTGGAGGTCCTCCGGCGGGTCGCCTCGTGCCTGGAGGACGGCAGGCCCGCGCGGAGCCTCGCCTTCACGCCGGAGGAGGACGCGTTCCTCTGCGGCTTCAACCTGCTGACCGCCAAGCCGGTGATCTTCGCCGCGAACATCGGCGAGGACGATATGGCCGACAACGGGGATTCGAACAAGTGCGTCCAAAAGCTCCGCGAGGTCGCGAAGGCCGACGGCACGGAGGTTTTCGTGATCTGCGCGAAGATCGAGGAGGAGGTCGCGGAGCTGGACGATGAGGAACGGAAGCTCTTCCTCCGGGAGCTCGGCGTCCCGGACAGCGCCCTTAACCGCCTGATCGCCGCCAGCTACAGGCTTCTCGGCCTGATCAGCTTTCTGACCTCCGGCCCCAAGGAGACCCGCGCCTGGACGATAACCGCCGGGACGAAGGCCCCCGGGGCCGCCGGGAAGATACACTCCGACCTGGAGCGCGGCTTCATCCGGGCGGAGGTCGTCCACTACGGCGACCTGATGCGCTCCGGCTCCCACGCCGCCGCCAAGGCAGCGGGCCTGGTCCGCCTGGAGGGCAAGGATTACGTCATGAAAGACGGGGACGTGGTCCTGTTTCGCTTTAACGTTTGATTTCCGATGGGAGGGCGGACGATGCCAAACAAGATAAAGATCATGGTGGTCGACGACGACGCGCATATAGCGGAGCTGATCTCGCTCTACCTGAACAAGGAGGGCTACGAGACCAAGGAGGTCTCCGGCGGCCGGAAGGCCCTGGAGGTTTTCCAGCAGTATTCGCCGTACCTGGTCCTTCTGGACCTGATGCTGCCGGAGATGGACGGCTACCAGGTCTGCCGCGAGATACGCAAGATCAGCGCCGTTCCGATAATCATGCTGACCGCGAAGGACGACGTGTTCGACAAGGTGCTCGGCCTCGAGATGGGCGCGGACGACTACATGGTCAAGCCCTTCGACCCCAAGGAGCTCGTCGCCAGGGTCAAAGCCGTTTTGCGCCGGTATGAGAAAAAAGAGGGCGACGTGTCCAAGCGGATAGTCTGGCCGGAGCTGACCATCAACCAATCCACGTACACCGTTACATACCACGGGAAGGACCTGGAGCTGCCGCCGAAGGAGTTCGAGCTGTTTCTGCACCTGGCGCAGCACCCGAACCAGGTGTTCACGAGGGAGCAGCTTCTCGACCACATCTGGGGCTACGAGTTCATGGGCGACACGCGCACCGTGGACGTGCACATCAAGAGGCTCAGGGAGAAGTTCACCTACGACGACGTGTGGAGCATAAAGACCGTGTGGGGCGTGGGATATAAGTTTGAGATGAAATAGGGCATAGCCGTACGACCTTAAAACAGCCGCATAGTCATTCTGAGCGAAGCGAAGAATCTTAAGACCCTTCGCTACGCTCAGGGTGACAGATTAATAAACCTCTTTTAAGTTGAACAGCTATATCTGCGATTTTGTAGCTGCGGGTTCCATCCCGCACCGCATAACCTGTTGACATCGCGCCGCAAACCGCCCCGGCGCGAAGGCGCCGGGGCGGCGGGCCGCCGGAACGGAATATGCCGGCGGATTTTTATATTATTCGGTATCGGTAATGTATTACCTCAACAGCTGCAAGATATTCTGCGGCTGCTGGTTCGCCTGGGCGAGCATGGCCGTGGCCGCCTGCGACAGGACGTTCGCCTTGGTCAGCGACATCATTTCCTTCGCCATGTCGGTGTCGCGTATGCGCGATTCGGAGGCCGACAGGTTCTCGGACGAGATGTCCAGGCTCTTGATCGTATACTGGAGCCTGTTCTGGATCGCGCCAAGCTTGGCGCGCTCGTTGGCGACCGTGTTGACCGCGGCGTTGATAGTGGAGATTTGCGCCGAGATCGCCGAGGCGGCGCTGACGTCTACGTTTATCGAGGAAAGGCCGAGCGAGGACTTGTTCATGTTTCCTATGCAGAATTTGATGGCCTGGTCCTTGTTCGCGCCCACCTGTAAAAAGAGCTGGGTAGAGGCGTAATCGCCGTTGATCAGCTTCTTGTTGTTGAACTCCACTCGGCTGGCCATGCTGTCGATCTCGGACAGGAGATTGCTTATCTCGCGCTGGATCTTCGTGCGGTCTCCGGTGGCCTTGTCGTTGGAATCGTTGGATGCCTGGACGGTCAGTTCCCTGATGCGCTGGACCATGTTGCCGATCTCCGTCATGCCGCCCTCGGCGGTCTGCACCATCGAGATGCCGTCCTGAGCGTTCTTCGACGCCATGTCGAGGCCGCGTATCTGGGCGCGCATCTTTTCGGAGATCGCGAGGCCGGCGGCGTCGTCCGCGGCGGTGTTGATCCGCAGGCCGGACGAGAGCCTCGCCGAGGACTGCGCCTGCGTCGCGCCGACGTTCTTCATCGCCCTGTGGCTGTTCAGCGCCAGAATGTTGGTGTTGATAACCATGTTAGACATAAATTTTCCTCCCTGGAATCATTACTCCGTGCATAAATTTACACGTGTGAATTTATACGGCTGCGCGGCTTTTGCCGGACGGCAAAAAGTCCGCGAGATTATTATCTCTCGGATTGCGGAAAAAATGCGGGGTTATGACAACCTCTATAACCCCCCTTTTATCATTCTGAGCGTATAGTTGTTCAACTTAAAATGACCTTTTCATCCGTCACCCTGAGCGAAGCGAAGGGTCTTAAGATTCTTCGCTTCGCTCAGAATGACAGCCTTTAGAGGTTGCCTTATGCGAGATTATAGTCTCCTATTCTTTTTCGATTTCAACTCTCAGTTCCTCCGCCAGCCCGGCGAACTCCTTCACCCCGAGCGTCTCCCCCCTGACGTCCTCCCTGAACCCGCACCGCCTTATGACCTCCGCGACCCGCTCTTTGCCAAGCCCGAGCCACGGCCGGGCGCACAGGCAGTTTGCCAAAGTCTTGCGCCTCTGGCCGAAGGCCGCCTTCACGCAGGCGAACATCAGCTTTTCGTCCGCCGGCGCGCACGGCGGGGTCTCGTAGATCTTCAGCGTTATGACGGCGGAGTCCACGTCCGGCCTCGGGAAAAAACAGTTTGGCGGCACTGTGGCGTTCAGTTCGCATTCGGCGTAGTAGGCTGCGGCGACCGACAGCGCGCCGTAATTCCCCGTGCCGGGGGCGGCGGCGATCCTCTCCGCGACTTCCCTCTGCACCATCAGCGTCGCCCGCCCAAACGGCCGGCCGGCGGGACCGCTCTCTTGCTCCAAAACGCGCATGATAAAAGGCGTCGTGATGTAATAGGGCAGGTTTGCGACGATTTTAGCCCGCTTTTTGCCGATTCCGCCGGCAGGGTCAACCTCCGCCGCGAGCCCGGCCGAGGGCGGCGCAAGCGGCGCCCCGCCGGCGGAGATTCCGCCGGCAGGCTCTCTATCCGCCGCGAGCCCGGCCAGGCCGAGCCTCATGCAGTCGCCCTGGACGACGCGCACGTTCGGCGTGTCCGCGAACATGTCGCGCAGGACCTCCGCGAGACGCTTGTCCAGCTCGACCGCGGCCACGAACCCCGCCCTTTCCGCGAGCGCGCGGGTCAGCGCGCCGAGCCCGGCGCCGACCTCCACGACGGCGTCGTCCTTTTCCAGCTCCGCCGCCGCGGTTATTTTGTCCAGGACATGCCTGTCCGTCAGAAAATTCTGCCCGAAGCGCCTGCTCGGCGTCAGGCCGTATCTTCGCAGTATCTCTCTCAGGCCGGAGTACGTCGAGGCGTCCACCGGCGTCAATTCTTGTTCAGCGCGTTCTTGACCGCGCTGTCTATGGCGGAGCTCAGCGCGGGGTCGCCGTCGGGCGGCGAGCCGTCGTATACTGCCTTTGCCCCGGCCTGCGCGCCGTCCACGGTAAAGGACACGGCGGACACGTTGAAAAACTTGCCGATCGTATAGCCGAGGCAGGTCAGGACGTCCTCGGCGTCCGCGTCCCCGGCGAAGCCCGCCGTCAAAACGGCCGCGGCCGCGAGGGCGGCCCTGTCGACGCGGAGGG
>WQUN01000158.1 GCA_009782085.1 Bacillota bacterium | reverse complement strand
GAGGGGGAGCGCGCCTCCGGCAGGGAGTGGTTCGCCAGGTTCTGGCCGAAGGGGGACTACGGTTGTTTTATGGTCGTCCTGATCCGCCGGGAACAGTCCGAGATCGGGGAAAGCGGCCTTTCCGGCAAGATAGCCGATTTTACGAAGCCGGACCCGAGGCAGATCCTGGACCGGCTGCTGCGCAGGGCGGCGTTTTCGCGGGTCGTCGCGCTCAAGCCGGACACAGACGCCGTCATATTGGCGTTCGGAAGCCGCGGGGATACGGAATTCGTCAGCGGAGCCCTGAAAGAGGCGCTTCTGCGGGCGGAGACGGAGCACGACCTGCTGTTCACCGCGGTTTGCAGCGCGCCGGCGGCGTCGGCGGACGAGCTTCCCGCCGCGTATAGGCAAGCCTATTTCCTGCTGGAATCGGGGGACGTATCGCTTAAAGGCGCGAAGGTCCTGGTCGCCGAGGAAGCCGCGAGGCCGAAGGAGACGGCATATTTCCCGCTGGGCGTCGAGCAGGCGCTAAACTCCGCGCTGGCCCAGAACAAGCCCGAGCTTTGGCGGAGCATCCTCAAAGACGTCGTGCAGACGAACAAGGCCCGCGGCGCGAAGGATTTTTCCCGGCTCGCCCTTATGTTCACAGCCGCGGTCAACCGGATGATGGATTCGCTGGACATGGGGGCGGCTGAGATTTTCGACGGGGAAAAAAACCTCTATCAGGAACTCAGCGCCGGCGCGGACCCTGACGAATTTTACGACCGGGCCTGCAGGGTCTGCTCCGTCCTCTCCAATGAGATGGCCGTCGCACAGAAACGCCTTTCCCCGGCCGCCGTGGAAAAGATGGAGGAATTTATCAACGCGAATTATCAGAACGACATAAGCCTTTTCGACCTGGCGGCTCACCTGAACCTCTCCAAGAACTACGTCTCCACGCTGTTCAAGAACGCCACGGGCATGAACTTCAAGGATTATGTCAACCAGGTTCGCTACGAGGCCGCGCGGGCGCTTTTTGACAAATACCCCTCGATGAAGGTAAAGGACGCGGCGGAGAAAACCGGCTGCAGCGCGGACATACTGACGCGCCTTTTCATCCGCTACGCGGGGATGCCGCCGAGGGAGTACCAGAACAGGAAGAGATGAGGAAATCCTTTCGGCGGAGTCATAGTCACGGTTATGTTCTCGAGAACATAATAGACTTCTTCGGAAATTGGCGTTTGTCATTCTGAGCGAAGCGAAGAATCTTGATTTTAAGACCCTTCGCTGCGCTCAGGGTGACGGCGAAAAATCAATTTCCGAAGAAGTCTAATAGAAAGATAGAAAGAACTTCCTGTTTTCGGTATCGCGGGCCGGCGCGAGATCCAGAGCCGATATTTTCAGCATAATCCAAACCGCCATCGGTGGTTCTTCCCCTCCCCCGGAGGGGCGCCGGCGAAGCCAGCGGGTTGGTTCTCCCCTCCCCCGGAGGGTTGGTTCTCCCCTCCCCCGGAGAGTTGGTTCTCCCCTCCCCCGGGGGGTGGTTCTTCCCCTCCGTTCCGCTATTCCTCCAAAATACACTTCGCCTTCCCCATCTCCGCCATCGGCTTCAGATATTCCGCCAGCCGTTCCATATCCATCTCTCCCAGGTCCCCCTCGTTCCTGCCCCTGACGGAGACAGTCGAGTTTCCGGCCTCCTTATCTCCGGCCACCAGTATATACGGGACTTTTTCCAGCTGGAACGCCTTTATCTTGTTCCGCATGTTCTCGTTCCCGCCGTTCATCTCGCACCTGAAGCCCATGTCCCGCAGCCTCGCCAGCACCGCCTTCCCGTAAACGGCGTGCTCCGGCCTGACCGGGACGATCCCGAACTGCACCGGCGAGAGCCAGAACGGGAACGCGCCTTTGTAGTGCTCGATAAGAAGCGCCATGAACCGCTCCAGGCTCCCGAACAGCGCCCTGTGCACCATCAGCGGCGTATGCCGCGCCCCGTCCGCGCCCGCATAGCTCATTCCGAAGCGCTCGGGCAGGTTGAAGTCGAACTGTATCGTGCCGCACTGCTGCTCCCTGTTCATGGAGTCCCGCAGCTTGAGGTCGATCTTGGGGCCGTAGAACGCGCCGCCGCCCTCGTCGATCCTGTAATCCAGCCCCGCCGCGGCGGCCGTGTTCTTCAGTATTTCCGTGGCCTCGTCCCATTTCTCCGGCTCCCCGATGAACTTGCGCTTCGGCTTCGTGGAGATGTACGCGGTAAAATCTTCGAAGCCGAACGCCCGCAGGATATACAGGCAGAATTTCAGCGCTTCGGCGCACTCCTTCCCGACCTGCTCCGGCGTGCAGAAGATGTGGGCGTCGTCCTGGGTAAAGCCGCGCACGCGCGTCAGGCCGTTCAGCGCGCCGGACAGCTCGTAGCGGTACACAGTCCCGAACTCCGCGTACTTGACCGGCAGATCCCGGTACGAGCGCGTTTCGCTGTTGTATATCTCGATGTGGAACGGGCAGTTCATCGGCTTGAGGTAGTATTCCTCGCCGTCGATGGCTATCGGGCTGTACATCGAGTCCGCGTAGAAGTCCAGGTGGCCGGAGGTCCGCCAGAGCCGGGCCCTGCCAATGTGGGGCGTGTAGACCCATTGGTAGCCGTTCAGAATATGCGCGGCCTGGGAGAAGCTCTCCATCAGCCAGCGCAGCATGGCCCCCTTGGGGTGCAGGAGCGTCAGCCCCTGGCCGACCTCGTCCGAGTGAGAGAACAGGCGCAGCTGCGCGCCGAGCGTCTTGTGGTCCCTCTTGCGCGACTCCTCCGTGAAAAGCCTGTATTTTTCCAGTTCCCCGGCGCTTTCAAAGGCCGCGGCGTATATGCGCTGCAAAACGCGGTCCGGGCGCGTATCGCCCTCCGCGGCCGGATCCTGGGCTTTCGTTTTGCTCTCCGCGGCCGATTCCGGGGCCTCGCGCCCGCTTGCCCCTTCGCCGCGGGCAATATGCCCGCCCTCCTCGCCGTATACGCCGGAGAAGCTCTCCAGGGCACAGGCGGGGGAACAAGCGGAAACGCCGTCCGGTTCGGAAACGCCGTCCGGTTCAAAAGCGCCGTCCGGTTCGGAAGCGCCGTCCGGTACAAAAGCGCCGCCGGGGCTGTGAGCGCAATCCGTTCCGGAGCGGAGCGCGTCCATGTTTTCGGCGATTTTAGCGAATATCGCCGGGTTTATCGGCGGCATCGCGAAGTCGCAGTAAAAGCCGGTATCCGTTTCGCGGAAATTGACAAGCTCGGCGCTTTCGCAGGTTTCCTTCACGGCTTCGCCGAGCCGCCGCGACAGGCGTTCTTTATAGTTGTCCCGATAATTTTGCATACCGAACCCTCCCGAATTTTGAATTGGATTTTGAATTTTAGCGTACTGCCGCTGTTCCGGGGAATTCGTATGCGGTAGGCCGCCCCTCGGAATACTTGGCGGATATTCCATTAATCATCGGAGCAAACACCCCCTTTCCGGCTTGAGTTTCCATGGAAACCCGAAAGTCGCAACCGCTGTCATCCTTAGCGATGTCATATACCGGAGTGCGAAAACATTAGCCTCCTCTGTCACGTCGTCGGCAAATGTTTTCCGCATCCGGTATAGATCTTTTGCCTCCGTGTCAAAAACAAGATTCTTCGGCTGCGCCTCAGAATGACAGAGGGAATTTCCGGCGGCACTCGGCTTCTGGTATCCCGGCGACACATACAGGCATATTCCGTATAAGAAGAAAACGCCCCGCGCCTGAAGCATATGGCCGCTTCGTGGCGCAAGGCGTATTATCTTTCCCAGGCAACCACCGCCCCTCCGCAACCGCGACATGACCGAAAGGGCCGGCCTTTGCCGTTGTCCGCGGGAGCGGCAACTTCAAAGGTAAGCCCTAGGGGGTGGCGGTGGTCGTGGCGGTGAAAACGATAAATGACATAATTGGCCTCAAAAGTTTTGTCGTACCTTTATTATAACCGTGGTCGCGCAAAATCGCAATACCCAAATCATGCTTGGGCGCGGCAAATTATCGTGAGAAAATCGTAGGGGACGCCCAGTCCCGGCGCCTGATTCTGCCGACAGCAGCGGGACGCCGAGGGCGGCGTCCCCTACTGCATTAAGGCGTATCTAACGAAAATTTGCCGCGAAAATCATGCCTGCAAACGTTTGATAAATTTTTATCAATATTTTTCTAAAATCCCTCCCAAGGCATTGCCTAACCGCCGATTGCATGATATACTCTCAAACTGTGCAGATTATATGCAACTTCTTCTTATATTTCATCAATCTTTTATCTTTGCCGTCCGGACAAAACATCCAGGAGGATCAGGAGGAATCTCTATGCCACAGCAAGCCGCCGAAGCGGCTGCGAGTTTTCCGGAAATCGACGCGTATATCGACGGCCTGCCCGATATTAACGGCGCGCTGATTCCGGTCTTGCACCGCGCGCAGGAGGAGTACGGCTACCTCTCGCGGGAAGTCCAGCTCCATATCGCGCGGAGGCTCCAAATCCCGGCGTCGAAGGTGTTCGGCGTCGCCACGTTCTATTCGCTGTTCACCCTTGAAAAAAAAGGCAAGTTCCGCATCAACGTCTGCCTGGGGACGGCCTGCTTCGTGCGCGGTTCCGAGGCGATCCTGCGCCAGTTTGAGACGGATCTCGGTATCAAGGCGCGGGAGACGACCGAGGACTTCCTGTTCCCCCTCGATTCCATCCGCTGCGTCGGGGCCTGCGGCCTCGCGCCCGTAGTGATGGTAAACGACCGGGTCTACGGCCGCGTCAAGCCCGAGGACGTCAAGGGCATAGTCGAGGAACACCTGAAAAGAGGGGGCGAATAGGATGGAAAACGCTGGAAACGGGAATAAAAAGCTCAGATCCTGGGACGACCTGAAAAAGCTCCGCGCCGGCGAAATGGCCAAAAACGGCGAGAAGAGGACGGTCCTGCTGGTCGGCATGGCCACCTGCGGCGTCGCCGCGGGCGCGCGTGACGTTTCGGAGGCCCTGGCCGCCGAGATAAAGAAGCAGGGGCTTAAAAATATAGACATAACGGCGACGGGCTGCTACGGCTTCTGCTACGCGGAGCCGATGGTGGAAGTCCGCGTCCCCGGGAAAAACGCCGTCAGGTACGGCCATGTGGACAAGGACCTGGCCGGGGAGATCGTGCGGAGGCACCTGATGCGCGGCGAGGTCCTGGATAAATACGTATTGACCCAGGAGGTGACCAGGCCGTGAGCGACAATTACGGACAGGTTCGCATAGCGCTCAGGAACTGCGGCGTCATAGACCCCGAGAAGATCGGCGACTATATCGCCCAGGGCGGCTACGACGCCCTGGCGAAGGCGATTTTCGAGATGACCCCCGCCGAGATCATAGACACGGTAAAAAAGAGCGGCCTCCGGGGCCGCGGCGGCGCGGGCTTCCCGACCGGCCTGAAATGGGAGCTTTCGGGCAAGTCCGAAGGGGACGAGAAATATGTCATGTGCAACGCCGACGAGGGCGACCCCGGCGCGTTCATGGACCGCTCGATTCTGGAGGGCGACCCGCACTCCGTCCTGGAGGCCATGGTCATCTGCGGGCGCGCCATCGGCGCGCGCCAGGGCATCATCTATATCAGGGCCGAGTATCCGCTGGCGGTCAAGCGGCTGCAGAAAGCCATCGGCGAGGCGGAGGAGCTCGGGCTCCTGGGGGACGACATCCTGGGCAGCGGCTTCGATTTCGGCATTAGGCTCTACCTGGGCGCGGGCGCGTTCGTCTGCGGGGAGGAGACTTCCCTCATGAACTCCGTCCAGGGCGGGCGCGGCGAACCGCGCATAAAGCCGCCGTTCCCGGCCCAGGCCGGGCTGTGGAAAAAGCCGACCAACATCAACAACGTCGAGACATACGCGAACGTCTGCCGGATCATCCTTAACGGCTGGGAGTGGTTCCGGCAGTTCGGCACGGAAAAGAGCCCCGGCACGAAGGTCTTCGCATTGGCCGGAAAGGTCAACAACGTCGGCCTCGTGGAAGTGCCGATGGGCATGCCCCTGCGGCATATCATCGAGGTCATCGGCGGCGGCATCCAGAACGGCAGGAAGCTCAAGGCCGTGCAGACGGGCGGCCCGTCCGGCGGCTGCATCCCGGAGGAGCATATGGACACGCCGGTCGACTACGAATCCTTGGTCGCCCTGGGCTCCATCATGGGCTCCGGCGGCATGATCGTGCTGGACGAGGACGACTGCATGGTCAACATCGCCCAGTTCTACCTGAAATTCACCGCCGAGGAGAGCTGCGGCAAGTGCACGCCCTGCCGCATCGGGAACAGGCGGCTATTGGAGATTCTCGAGAAAATAACCACGGGCGGCGGCGCCGAAAAAGACATGATCGACCTGGACGAGCTGGGGAACATCGTCAGGGACTGCTCCCTCTGCGGCCTCGGGCAGAGTTCGCCGAACCCCGTCCTCTCGACCCTGAAATACTTCCGTGACGAGTATCTTGTCCACGTGAACGATAAGCGCTGCCCGTCCAAGCGGTGCACGGCGCTACTCAGATATTTCATAATGCCGGAGAAGTGCATCGGCTGCACGGTCTGCGCGCGCAACTGCCCGGTCAGCTGCATCTCTGGCGAGCGGAAGAAGACCCACGTGATAGACCAGGCCAGGTGCATAAAGTGCAACACGTGCTACGAGAAGTGCCCCGTGAACGCCATTACGAAGGAATAATAAAGGAGCAATCGGCAATGACTAACGGCAATACTGCGGAAAATGATACCGCCGGCGCGGTCAACCTGATAACCTGCACGATCAACAATGTGGAGGCGCGGGTCCCCGAGGGCTCCACGATCCTGGAGGCCGCGAAGACCGTCGGCGTCCACATCCCGACGCTCTGCCACCTGGACCTGCACGATCTTAAGATGGTCAACCAGGTGGGCACCTGCCGCGTTTGCATGGTGGAGGCGGAGGGCCGCTGGAACCTCCTGCCCTCCTGCTCGACGGCGGTCACCCAAAACATGGTCATCCACACCAACACCCCGCGCGCGGTGCGTTCCCGACGGATCATGGTCGAGCTTTTCCTCTCGAACCATCCGAAGGAGTGCCTGATCTGCGAGAGGAACCAGAACTGTGAACTCCAGAGCCTGGCCGCGGAGCTGGGCGTGCGCGAGATAAGATATACCGGCCCGCGGTTCAAGACCCACAAGGACAGTTCCAGCTATTCCATCGTCCGGAACGCGGAAAAGTGCGTGCTCTGCCGCCGCTGCGAGACGATGTGCAACGAGGTGCAGACCGTGGGCGTCTATTCCACCGTCCACAGGGGCTTCGACACGGTCATGGGCACGGCGTTCGACCTGCCCATGCTGGACACGGCGTGCACCTTCTGCGGGCAGTGCGTGTCCGTGTGCCCCACGGCGGCCTTGACCGAGACGGACGATTCGGAGGAGGTCTGGGCGGCCGTCTCGAACCCGGATATTTTCGTGATCGCGCAGACGGCGCCGGCCATACGGGTCACTTTGGGGGAGGAATTCGGGATGCCCGTGGGCACCCAGGTGACGGGCAAGATGGTGGCCGCGCTTAAGAAAATGGGCTTCGACATGGTGCTGGATACCGATTTCGCGGCGGACCTGACGGTCGTCGAGGAGGCCTCGGAATTCATGCACCGGATGGAGCACGGAGGCAGGCTCCCTATACTGACGAGCTGCTGCCCCGCGTGGGTCAAATTCATAGAGCACCAGTTCCCGGAGCTTTTGGACATCCCGTCCACCTGCAAGTCCCCCCACGAGATGTTCGGGGCGGTGGCCAAGTCCTACCTGGCGCGGAAACTCGGCAAGGACCCGGCCAAAATAAAGGTGGTCTCGGTCATGCCGTGCCTGGCGAAGAAATTCGAGGCCCGGCGGGAGGAACTGACCGAAGAGCCGGCGGGCGCGGACGTGGACTACGTGCTCTCCACGAGGGAGCTGGCGAGGATGATACGCGAGGCGGGCATCAATTTCGGGGCCCTCAGGGACGAGAGCTTCGACGACGTGATGGGCGAGTCCACCGGCGCGGCGGTGATCTTCGGAACCACAGGCGGCGTCATAGAGGCCGCGGTGCGAACAGCGGCGGCCTGGCTCGACCCGGAAAACCCCAGCCCCGTCATAGATTTCAAACAACTTCGCGGCATCGACGGGATCCGCGAGGCGGAGGTCGCGGTCGCCGGAAAGACTCTAAAAATCGCCATCGCTCACGGGCTGGGCAACGCCAGGAAGCTCCTGACGGCCATCCGGGACGGCGAGGCCTCGTACGACGCCATAGAGATCATGGCCTGCCCGATGGGCTGCGTGGGCGGCGGCGGACAGCCCTACCACGGGAACAACATGGAAGTGCTGAAGGCCCGCATGGAGGCCATCTTCAAAGAGGACGCTGAGAAGCCGCTGCGCCGCTCCCACGAGAACGGGCAGATAAAGAGGCTCTACGAGGAGTTTTTGGGGGAGCCTTACGGCGAAAAGGCGCACGAACTGCTGCATACGCATTATCAGAAAAGGGAGCAGATATAAGGGGATATTATGCGCGACATAGAAAAGATATGCCTGGACGCCGGCTTTACGGGCTGCGGGGTCATACGGACAAGCGACATCCCTTACGCGCCGGAACTCATACACGCCTGCGAGCAGAACCTCTGCCGGACATACGGCAGGATATGGGTCTGCCCGCCGGCCGTGCCCTGTCACGAGGAGATGAAGCGCCGGATCGACGCCTTCGAAAGCGGGCTGGTGGTGCAGACCGTGGGGCAGCTGGAGGATTCGTTCGATTTCGAGACCATGGAGGAGATAGGCGCGAAGTTCAAGCAGACGCTCATAGACGCGGTCCTCGAAATAAGAAAGGACTATGGGAACGTGCTGGCGCTGGGCTCCGGCGGCTGCCGCCTCTGCGAAAAGTGCACATACCCGGACGCGCCCTGCCGCTTCCCGGACAAGGCGTTTTACTCCGTTGAGTCCTGCGGGATCGTGGTCAACCAAATGGTGTCCAAAGTCGGGCTTAAATACAACAACGGTCCCGCGACGATCTCCTACGCGGGGCTGATATTGTGTAAGAATTAGACCTGATTTTGCATACCGTTCGCCAAATGCTCTGCGTAGCATCGCCGCAGGTCGGCGATTACCTTTTCCACGCACGTAACTATGGACCTGATGTCCGCTTCCTGCGGGTTCCGGTGATTTCTCACGTTCCAAAGGATCAGGTGTATGAGCCCCCCGGCCAAAAATCCGGCCAGCATGGAGGATTCCGGGGCATCGCCGGCGGGCTCGTCCGTACCGCGGCAGAATTCTGGGAACGATACCGAGCCGTGGACCAGGTCGTAGACCTCCGCGTCGTCGTTGTCCAGAATGTTCGCCAAGAGCCTCCAGTTGTCCCTGAAAAAACCGCTGAGCATCTCCTCGAATTCCTGCTCCGTGTGGTCGCGCTTGAAATCATGGCACGACGCCCGGAGCATTTTCAGCCAATAGCGCAGGAGGTCGTATTTGTCGCTGAAGTGTATGTAGAACGCCGTCCTGCTTACCAGCGCCTCGGAGCATATGTCGTATACCGTGATCCTGGAGAATTTCTCGCGGGTCAGCAGCGCGCTCAGCGCTGATACCAGCGCGGAACGGGTTTTTATGATCCTCGGATCCTCTTTGTTTCGGCTGTCCGGCATGTCGTTTTCCCCGTGGTCATATTGTATGGCTTGGTGTATTATATAGCTAATGGGACGCGAAGACAACCAGGAAAAAAAAGGGGGGCGCCTTTTGTTCCAGCTGATCGCAATCCTCTGCCGCTGGCTGTTCGTTTTCTACATCGCCTTCTTTCTCTGGCAGGGTGTCGAGTACCTTCTCTCGGAACGCGGCCTTCGCCGCCGGGACGGCAAAACGGCGGCGGTTTTGCAGCGGGTCATGATCGTCATGACCCACGTCACGGCCTTCGCCATTTTGGCCTACGACCCGGCGTCCGCCTCGATAAGGCCCGGCGCGGTTCTCGTCGGAGGGCTTGGGCTCGCGTTCGTCGTCCTCGGGCAGGCCGCCGCGGAACTGGTGTACAGGAAATCCTGCCCGCTCCTGTGGAACGGCATGTTCTTTCTGCTGGACATCGGGCTTATCATGACGGAGCGCCTTTCCCCGGCGGACGCGGGCAGGCAGCTCGCCTACTGCGCCGTGGGGCTCGCGGCCGTCTTGCTGGCGCCGCCGGCGCTTAAGCTGATCAACAGGTCGGATAAGCTCGCGGCCGCGTACATGGCCTCCGGCCTCGTATTGCTCGTACTGCCGTTTTTCGTCGGCGTATCTAAATACGGCTCCAACAACTGGATATCTATCCGGGGTTTCAGCTTCCAGCCCTCCGAGGCCGTAAAATTCCTGCTGGTCTTTTTCCTGGCGTCCGTGTTCGGCAAAAATGCGGACGCCGAAAAGGGGGCCCGTTTCAAACGCCTGATTTTCCCCGGCGCGGTCACGGCCGCCTATATCGGCGTGCTTTTCCTCCAGAACGACCTCGGCACGGCCTTGATCTTCTTCATGGGCTTCATGACTATGGCCTATATCTTCTCCGGGAGCGAGCCGCTGTTCGTCGGGGGCCTTCTCGCGGCCTCCGGCGCGGTCTGGTTCGCATATGGGAAAATCGCCCATTTCCAGACGCGCGTCGTGGCTTGGCTTAACCCCTGGAGCGACCCCTACGACAAGGGCTATCAGATACTCCAGTCGATGTTCGCCATAGGCACGTGGGGGCTTTTGGGGAGCGGCCTGACGCGGGGCGTGCCCGAGCTTGTCCCGGTCGTCAGGAGCGACTTCGTCTTTTCCGGCATATGCGAGGAGTTTGGCAGCCTGTTCGGGATCGGGCTGATCGGGATCTTCGTAATGATCTTCTACCGCGGCATAAACATAAGCCTCCGTTGCGAGAGGCCGTATCCTGGCCTTTTGGCGGCGGGCTTCACCTGCGTGCTGGCGTTCCAGACCTTTCTGATCCTGGGCGGGGTCATAAGGCTGATCCCGATGACCGGCGTGACACTCCCGTTCATAAGCGCGGGCGGCAGTTCCGCTGTGGTTTGCATGGCGATGGTGGGGATAGTGCAATGGGCAAGGGCGGAATGAAAAATAAAAAATAAAAAATAAAAAATAAAAAATAAAAAATAAAAAAAAGCAAAACATCTCATCGA
>WQUN01000157.1 GCA_009782085.1 Bacillota bacterium | reverse complement strand
CCTCGCGCCAGGTCCGGTTGCTGTAAAACTCCCCGGATTCCCCTTTCCCCCTGGCGATTTCCCATGCCAGAGCGAAAAACTGCATGATGACCTCTTTATTCTCGCGCAGGCATATAAAGACCAGGTCCCGCCATATCCGCCCGCCCCCGCCGCCGTATATCGCGGACGCCCCGGCGCGGCGGACGGTTTCTTCCACGTCATAGGCGACGCGCCGCTCGTTTATTGAAAGCCCGGCTTCGGAATCCTCCAAAACGGTATAGGCCGCCCGGGGGTCCCAGTCGAGCGGGAGGCCGCAGGAACCCGGGTTTATCAGCAATTTGCCCTCGAACCGGCCGTGCCACTGGATGTGCGAATGCCCGAACACGACCGCCGACGCGTCTATGCCCGCCAGGGCTTCGCGCATCGCGTCTTTGATATCCGCGCTCCCGAGCGCCCGAGCGGACTGTTCAAGCATTTGTGCGCGGGTAAACGGACGGGCCTCCATGACTTCCCTAAAAACGCCGCTGCTCGCCCAAAATCGCTTTTCCCTGCCGAACATTTTGCTGACCCAATGCGTCGCGTATACCCGCCCGTGATATGGCAGCGGTATATACGCCGATTTCGGCAGATTCGAGAGCAGCCTGAAATTCTCCGGCGTAAGCCCCCTGATCGTCCGGTAGAGCACGCTCACCTGATCCACGCCGGTCAGAGGTTCCGCGTTCCTGCCGAATTTCTTCGGCAACTCGTCCCTGTTCCCCGCGACCGCATAAACCCGCGGCAGATTCCGGACGGCCTCCGCCGCCTCGTTGACCCAGGGCAGATCGGACATTATATCGCCGGCGAAAATATAGGAGTCAACGCCGTTTTTGGCCGCGTCCGCCAGAACAGCCTCCAGAGCGGGCAAATTCCCGTGGATGTCGGAGATGATCGCGTATTTCATGTTCTTCACATCCATCCTTTGTATACCGAAACGGACCAAAAACGGCGTGCCGTGATCGGCGCGCCGTTTTTTTCACCAATAATCAAGACAGCTTATGCACAAACAGCCCGCACCGGAGCTTCGGCTCGAACCAGGTGGACTTGGGCGGCATGACCTCCCCCGCGTCGGCGATGTCCATCAGCTCGTCCATCGAGGTGGGGAACATAGCGAACGCCACGGCCATTTCGCCGGAGTCCACGCGCCTTTCGAGCTCACCGAGGCCGCGCATGCCGCCGACAAAGTCGATCCGCTTGTCCGTGCGCGGGTCGTCGACGCCGAGGATGGGGCCGAGAAGGGAATTCTGCAGGAGGGACACGTCCAGGCTCCCAACCGGGTCTGGTCGTTCGCTGCGCGAACTGCTCGACCATGCATCCTGGTCTTTGGGTATGATCGAGGGCTTCGCGCGGAGCAAATACCACTCCCCGCTCATGTACATCCCGAACGCGCGCGGCTCCGCGGGTTTTGCCCTCTGCCCCTTCGGGAGCTTCCGCACGTCAAAGCAGTCCGATATTTTCCCGAGAAACTCCTCTTTGGCATATCCGTTCAGATCCCTGACTAACCGGTTGTAGTCCATGATATACAGCTCGTCGTGCGGGAAAATCACCGAGAGGTAAAAGTTATACTCCGCGTCCGGGTCGTATTTGCCGGAAGCCTCCTCCGCCTCCTTGCGGCGCATCAGCCCGACCTTCACGGCCGAGGCGTTCCTGTGGTGCCCGTCGGCGATGTAGAGCGCCGGTATCCGCGCGAACAGCTCCTTGATCCGCGCGGCCGCCGCCTCGTCGTCTATGACCCAGACCTCGTGGCCGACGCCGTCGTCCGATACGAAGCGGTAGACCGGGGAATGGCCGGACGTCCAGTCGCGAAGCTCGCGCTTTATGCCGTCCGCGCTGGGTTCCCCGGAAGCGCAGGCGGCCCCGCGCCCGTTTCCCGGTTTTTGTTCCGGAATCCGCAGCGCGCCATCCCCGCTCCTGTAAGCCAGGAAGATCGGGCCGGTGTTGGCGTCGGTGCGGTCGATATGGCTGATGCGGTCCCGTTCCTTTTCCGCCAAGGTGTGCTCGTGCTTCTTTATCGCGCCGCCGAGGTACTCGTCGATCGACGCGCAGGCCACCAGCCCGGTCTGCGAACGGCCTTCCATGGTCTGCCTGTAGATATAGAACCGCGGCGCGTCGTCCCGGATGAACACCTCGTCCCGAAGCATAGCGTAAAGCCGCTCCCGAGCCATGTCATACACCTTGTCCTCATAGGGCGACACGGAGGGCGGAAAATTGATTTCCGCCCTGTCGATCCAAAGAAACGAGTATTCGTTACCTGTCACCATTTCGCGCGCCTCCGCGCTCGTCATGACGTCGTAGGGCGGCGCGGCGACCTTGTCCGCGAATTCGGGCGCGGGCCGGATGGCCCTGAATTCCCTGATATAAGACATTACTTTATCACCCTGATCCTGATCACGCCCTCGACCGCCTTAAGCTCCGCGAGGATCGCCTCCGTCGGGGCCTCGGCCGCGTCGATTATCGTATAGGCGTAGTTGCCCTTGCTCTTGTTCATCATGTTCTCGATGTTTATCTTCTGCTTGGCGAAGGCCGTCGTCAGCGGGCCGATGATGTTCGGGATGTTCTTGTGTATGATCGCCACGCGCACGTCTGTCGTGCAATGCAGGTCGCAGTTGGGGAAGTTGACGGAATTCCTGATGACCCCGCATTCCAGGAATTCCCGGATCTCCGCCGCCGCCATGATCGCGCAGTTATCCTCGGATTCGGGGGTGGACGCGCCGAGGTGCGGGATGGGGATGACCCCCTTCACGCCGACCGCCTCGTCCGTCGGGAAGTCCGTGACGTATTTCGCGACCTTGCCGGACTCCAGCGCGCGCTTCATGGCGTCCAGGTCCACGAGGTCGGCGCGGGCCGTGTTTATGATCCTGACCCCGTCCTTCATCTTGGCGAAGGCCGCGTCGTTCAGCATTTTCTTGTTCTCGGCGGTCGCCGGGGCGTGGAGCGTGATATAGTCGCATTTCTCGAAGATCTCGTCGTTGGTCGCGGCCCTGTGGATAGAGCGCGACAGGTTCCAGGCCGCGTCCACGGACATGAACGGGTCTATGCCGTAGACCTCCATGCCCAACGCGTGCCCGGCGTTCGCCACCAGCCCGCCGACCGCGCCCAGCCCGATGACGCCGAGCTTCTTGCCCATGATTTCCGGGCCAATGAAGGCGGCCTTGCCCTTTTCCACGGCCTCGGCCACGCCGGCGCTCCCGGCGAGGCCCCGCGCCCACTCCACGCCGCCGACAATGTCCCTGGAGGAAATCAGCAGAGCGGCTACGACGAGTTCCTTCACGGCGTTTGCGTTGGCGCCCGGGCTGTTGAAAACCACGATGCCTTTGGCGGCGTAGTCGTCCACGGGTATGTTGTTGACCCCGGCCCCGGCCCTGGCCACGGCCAGGAGCGATTCCGGGACCTCCATGCCGTGCATGTCGGCGCTTCGCAGGATGATGCCGTCGGGGTTCTTCTCGTCGGAGGAAATCGCGTAGGTTTCCTTCGGGAGCTGATCCGTCCCGCAGGAGGCGATCTTGTTTAACGTGAGTATTTTGAACATTGTCTTTAGCCCTCCATTGTTATTTACGCTTTTTTCGCCTCAAATTCCTTCATAAACCCGACCAGCTTCTCGATACCCTCGACAGGCATGGCGTTGTAAATGCTGGCGCGCATCCCGCCCACGCTGCGGTGCCCCGCCAAGGTCACGAAGCCCGCCGCCGCCGCGCTCTTCACGAATTCGTCGTCGAGCTCCTTGCTGCCGGTCACGAACGTGACGTTCATAATAGAGCGGTCTTTCTTCTGCGCCGTCCCCTTGAACAGCCCGGACTCGTCCAGGAAATCGTAGAGTATCTTCGCCTTGGCCTCGTTGACCTTCTGGATCGCGGCCACGCCGCCCTGGTCTTTCAGCCACTGGAAGACGTTCATCGCCATATAGACGCTGAACGACGGGGGAGTGTTGTAAAGGGAGTCCTCCTTGGCGTGGGTCCTGTACTGAAGCATCAGCGGGGTCTTATCCATCGGCTCGCGCACCAGATCCTCCCTGACGATGACCACGCAGAGGCCCGCCGGGCCCATGTTCTTCTGCGCGCCCGCGTAGATCAGGCCGAACTTGTTTACGTCGTAGACCTGGGAAAGGATGTTGGACGACATGTCGCCCACCAGCGGCACGTTCCCGGTGTCCGGAAGCTCTGTGAACCTGGTGCCGAAAATTGTGTTGTTGGTCGTGATGTGGAAATAGTCCGCGTCCGGGGTGAACATGCTCCTGTCGACCTCCGGGATGTAGCTGAAAACCTTGTCCTCAGAGGAGGCGACGACTTTCACGTCGATAAAGCGCTGGCCCTCCTCGATGGCCTTCGTCGCGAACTGGCCGGTCTTCATGTAGTCCGCT
Source organism: Bacillota bacterium (assembly GCA_009782085.1). Classification (GTDB taxonomy): domain Bacteria; phylum Bacillota; class Clostridia; order Lachnospirales; family WQUN01; genus WQUN01. Next base: position 6,719 of record WQUN01000157.1, on the reverse strand, counting down.
TTGCCGTTTTTGTACAGGTTCATCGGGACCATCGCGAACTGCAGCGACGCGCCGCCCTGCAAAAACAGGACCTTGTAGTTCTCCGGAACGGCCATAAGTTCGCGGAGCAGATTTTCCGCGGCCTTCTGGATATCCATGTACACCTTGGAGCGGTGGCTCATCTCCATGACGGACATGCCGGAGTTGTTATAACTGAGCATTTCCTTCGCGGCTTTCTCGAGCGCCGGAACGGGGAGCATGCTCGGCCCGGGGGCGAAATTGTAAACTCTTTCCATAGCAATCCCTCTTTTTGGATAAAATTTTTACTAATTAATTTTTTAACAATTATATGCCTTTAGATGAGGCAGTGTCAAATATTTTTCAATCACAAAACCCTCTCGCACGTCCCGAACCTAAACAGATACAGCAGCTTTTCACGCACCTTTCTCCCGGTGCTCTTCGCGAGCGCCCTGGCGTAGACCTCCATCTGTCCCCTGTAGCGAGGGGCGGCGTTTTCCGGGTCGGAGTCGCTCTTATAGTCCACCAGCACTATCTCCCCGTTTTCCTCAAACCAGCAGTCGATGATCCCATGGACCAAAATCAGCTCTTCAGAGGCTATGCCGGGATATAACTCATCCGCGCGCAGGCCCATCACGAACGGCGTTTCCCGGTAAACGTCCCCCGCCGCGCGCATACGCTCCGCCAGCGGCGAATTCAGGAAATCCAGCACGTGGCCCGTCGGGACCAGCTCCGCGTCGGAGGCCGTCATGATATTCCTCTCCACTAGGCGGCCTATCAGCTCGCTTATCGCCGCCGCCGACCGCTCCGTGTCAAGCTCCAGATGCTCCATAACGGTGTGAATGGCCGTCCCTCTGGTCAGCGCGTCCTCCCGTCCGCCGGGCCCGGCGAAACGCGCGGCCCGCCGGATGTCCGTCCGGTATGGCTCCAGCCCGGCCGCGTCTCCCAGAAGCATACTGTCCAATATCCGCTTTACTTCCGATATCGAGACTTTCGACGGCAGTTTTACGTCCGTCTCATTGGGATAGACCCGCCAGATCAGCCGGGCCAGGTCTTCCGAATCGGCCGGATTGCCCGCCGCTCCCGCCAGGGCCCCGAACCTCCGGTATATCTCCGCGGCCTCCCGCGCGCTCCCGTAAGCCATGGCCTCCGCGTCCCTGACGCTCACCTCGATCTCCGGGTCGTCCAGCGCGCAGGGCATCACCCAGTCCAGGAACGTCCGGCACCCGGCGCGGTAATAGTCCGGCAATATATCGTCCTTCGCGTACAGCTCCCACTTTGCCAGTTTCTCGCCGAGCTTCCTCGCGCACCCTGTCAGAATCAGCTTCTCCTTCGCCCGCGTCATGGCCACGTAGAGCACGCGCATCTCCTCCGCCAGGCTTTCCAGCCTTATCCTGCGCGAAAGCGCGAGCCTTGCGATCGTGTCGGACTTTGTCCGGCGTTCGAGGTCGATCCAGGCGGGGCCGAAGCCGAGCTCCCCGTGCATCAGCACCCTCTCCCTCTCGTCGGCGCGGTTGAACTGCTTGCCCAGCATCGAAACGAACACCACCGGGAATTCCAGGCCCTTGCTCTTGTGCGCCGTCATCAGCCTCACCGCGCCGGTTGAGGCGGCTTCCTCCGGAACGACGTCCGCGCCGCTCTTCCGGAGCCTGTCAATATATAATATGAAATGAAACAGCCCTTTGTATGTGGTCTCCTCAAAAACCGCCGCCTTTTCCGCCAGGGCGGCCAGCGCGGCCTGCCCCGCCGCGCCGGCCGAGGCCCCCGCGAGGCCAGTCCAGCCGGTGTCCTCGAAAATCCTGCCGATCAGGCGGCTGACGGGCATGTATTCGGCCATGTCCCGCCAGCGCTCCAGGTCGTCCAAAAACGCCGCCAGCTTATTTCCGATCTCCGTTGCGCCGCCGCAAGCGACATTCAGGACGCATTCGTAAAGGCAGGCCTCGCGGTCGGTCAGCCGAACCGTGACAAGCTCGTCCGGCGTGAAGCCGTAGACCGGGCTCAACAGCGCCGCGGCCAGGTGCATGTCCTGCCTGGGGTTGTCCACCACGCGCAAGAGCGACAGCGCGTTCATAACCTCCGCGGACTCAAAGAGCCCCAGCCTCGCGTCCGCGTGCATTGGAATGTCCAGGCTTTTGAACCGCCGCGCGTATATGTCCGCCACGTCGGAGATCGAGCGCGTGATCACGGCTATATCGCCGAACCTCACCGGGCGTAGCCGCCTGTCCGCCTGATCGGTCACCCTGAAACCGCCATCGACCATGCTTTTGATCCGCCGTGCGATCATCCCGGCCTCCAGCTCGGCCCCGGACATCTCGGCCTCCGGGCTTTCGGCCTCGTCCGGAGAATCGGAAAACGGATCCGACGGCGTGTCGGAGAGCGTATCTCCGAAAAAAATATCTTCCGTCTCCCCTCCCCTGCCCTGCGCCGCGTCTATCAGCATGACCTCCGCGTTCATGCCCTCCGCCGGCGGAAACTCCGCGCCGGGATAGAGCGCGGCGCGCCAGTCGTAGGCGATCTCGCCCAGATCCTTCGTCATCAGTCGCCCGAAAACCCTGTTTACGGCGTGGATTACCTCGGCGCGGCTGCGGAAATTCTTCGAAAGGTCGATGCGGACGCCCATTTCGCCGGACATTTCGGTCTTATCGTCCGCTCCCCCGCCCGGAACTCCGCGCCGCGAAAGCGGGAAATCAATAATATTCGCCGCGGACAGACGCGGTTTTTCCGGCCAATCCGGCGCTTCCGGCGCATCAGGCGTATAATTCTCATATTTGTCAATGAAAATCCGGGGGTTGGCCCGCCTGAACCTGTATATGCTCTGCTTGACGTCCCCGACCATGAACCGCCCGCCCGGCTTCGCTATCGCGCCGAGGATCAGTTCCTGAACGGAGTTGGAGTCCTGGTACTCGTCGATGAGTATCTCGTCGAACCCGCCGGCAATCTCCCTGGCCGCCTCGGTGGGGCGGATCTCCCCTGTCGCCGGGTCTTTATCTATCAGGATTTTAACGCAGAAATGCTCCAAATCGCTGAAATCCAGGATATTCTTCTCGCGCTTCAACTCCGCGAACCTGAGCGCGAACTTCCTCGTCAGGGCTCCGAGCGCCTCCATGACCGGCGCGGCTTTTACAATGTCCCGCGACATCGCCTCCGGGGATTTGAAGAAGAATGTCTCCTTTATACTGCGCAGCTTTTTCTTGATCTCTTTTTCGCGCATCTCCTTGACGGCCTCTTTCAGCCGTTCCGAGATATCCGCTTCTTTTTTATATGGAAATATCCTCTCGTGGCTCAGGTTTGATATGGCCCCGTAAACCGCGTTCAGGCCGTCGGCGGCCGGCCGTTCCTGACACGGATCCGGCGCGCGGCCGGAACCGTCCGGCCGGGCGTCCTGGCCGTCCATGCGGGCGTTCTGGCCGTCCATCCGGGCGTCCTGGCCGTCCAGCTTTTCCATCAGCGAATAAACCAGCCGTTTATCGGCCTCCAGGGCCAAAGCGTATTTCTCCGGCCCACCGGGCGAACGGCACAGCCCGACGGCCCTGTCGGCGCAGGCCAGAACGCCGCGGAATTCCCGCCTCATCTCGTCTTTGACGATGTTTTCCCAGGGCGAGACGGCGCTTCCATTGAAATACGACAGGTATTCGGCCAGGCTTTCCCAAGGGAACGGCGAGTTTATCAGGAATTCGTAAACGCCGACGATCAGGTCGCCCAGACGGTCGTCCTTGGTCTTCCCGCCGCCGTAGCGCTCCGCGAGCCCGTAAAACCCGTCGTTGCCTGCCGCGTATTCCTCCTCGAAGAGCTCGTCGATCGCCTGGGATTTCAGTATCTCCATTTCTGTCTGATCGCCGATCCTGAAATAAGGGTCGAGGCCTTCGACCCTGTCGAAATACTTTTTTAGTATTCTCAGGCAAAACGAGTGTATCGTGGATATGGGGGCCAGGTACAGAAGCCCGGCCTGCTCGGCCAGGCGCGCGTTGCCGGGGTCCGCGTCCAGGCCAGCCATGATCGCCGCCGAAATCCGCGCGCGCATCTCCGCCGCCGCCGCCTCGGTAAACGTGACGACCAAAAGCCTGTTTATATCGACGGGCCTCGCCTTGTCCGTTATCATACGGAAAATCCGCTCCGTCAGGACGGCGGTTTTCCCGGACCCGGCGGCCGCGGCCACCAGTATGTTTTTCCCGCGAAGGGATGCGGCGCGGTTCTGCTCCGTCGTGAACGTATCCGGCATGGGATGCCCTCCTTCCCCGGAGATGGGTGATATACTGGATAACTGCAGAAACTAGAGCCTGGAGCCTAGAAAAAACCTTGCAGACGCTGGGTTGTTTCGACATTTCCGCTGTAGATTTATGTGGTTAAGCGGTATATGAGCGGTTATTTCGCGACCGGTTTTACCGTATCGGTATTATACCGAAACAAATCCGCCCACGCAAGCCGAAGCCGGGGAAAACAAATGCATGGGGGTTTTTGGAAAGCCTTATCGCTTTCATCACCGTTGTTAATGTGCCACCTTTCATAGTTTGGTGGCAGTATTATGGCAAGATGGAGTGAACAACGCAATGGTTGGGTACGAAAAGTTTTTGAGCAGTGGGAAAGCCAGTAACAGCGGAAAAAGTCTAATTAAGCGTTAGTGGTGTATGGGGTTGCAGAAATTATTCAGAACATAAAACACCCGGGCTGGTTCTATATGTCCAGCCCGGGCTTTAATCGATAAAAGTTTTGAAACCTCATTTAGCAAGATTAATTACTGTAGAATAAGTTTGAACCTCTGCGCCGATGTGCCGTTATCATCCCATTGTTGGATTTTTGTGCCGTTGGCTGTCCCATTACCGTAAACATCGAGGACTTTTTTGGAATTCTTGTTGACGAATTTGTAATTCCCACCGCCGCAATCGACAATATACCAACGCTTGCAGGCATAATTCGCGTCAAAATCCCATTGGGCGACTTGGTCGCCGTTGTTCATACCGCTATTTCGGACTTCAAGAGATTTGCCGCTATGGACAGCCGTAATTTTATATGTACCGTCAGACAGACGTTCAAAACGGAACTTCTGGTTGTTAACGGCAGCGCTTTGCCAGAGATGCGCTACGGCTCCATTGGCGGTGCTTCCGTCTTTTATGTCAACAAATTTACCTGAGTTAAGTCCTTGAATCTTATAGACACCGTTAGCAATGTTAGCTGATCCTACCGTAAAGCTATACCAGGTACTCTGTACAGTATCGGCATTGGGTCGGGTAATGACAAAAGCCGCATAATCCCCGCAGGCGACGTTGTTAAATGTATACGAAGTCCCATAGGTTGGGTGGCTATCTTTGATGTCCCCCCACCCCCAAGGATATTGTAAAATATAAACATCATATCGAGTGGCATAGGGTACCGCGACCCAATTGACAGTAACTTGAGAGCCTGTTACTTTGACTGAAAGCACTGTTGTGGGTAAAGTTACGATACGCCAGTTAAGGTTAATCCTTCCTCCGCCGTTTCCTGCGCTCACAAGAATATAATCCTTAGTTCGAATGGTATTATTTTTCAAATATAAAGCATCATTGATTTGAATTCGGTTTTCTTTCGCGCGAAGTTCATTGAAAGTAGTTCGCAAACCCCGTGCTGCTTCAATATGTAAATGCCTACCGACGGCTCCTATTTTACCATTCATATAGGTGCCTTGCTGGTAAAAAACTGTCCCTTGACTGATTATTTGCCCATTCCATAAGTCGGAAACATAATCATCATGACATAGCAAAATTGTCATGTAACCTAGCTCACCGTTGGCGAAGTGAACTTTGTTAAGACTTTGAAACCATACGCCGTGGGATTCACCAGATTCAACTTTAACAATTTTTCCAGTAAAGGGTGCTTTGACATTCAGGTCGCTGTCACCGCCAAGGTCAAACCCCGCCGCTTCCCAGCCATGTCCGCTGCTATCCGGGTTGTTGCGTTGGTCTGGGTCAAGAGCAGCATTCGTCCTATTGATATACAACTCGTTGAATACAAACATAGCATATTCATATCCGTCGCCTGCGCTTGCCAGAATGGGAGTTATTGTTATAGTCCCAAAGACCAGCAGACATGCCAAAAACACTTTTAATAACCCTTTTCCTGCTTTCATTTTTAACACTCCTTTTTGTTATATTTTGAAAATTCATGCTACAATTGAGACGTCTACGTTAAACAGTAGTTTTTATTTCACCAACAAAGTGGGACAACCATTTAAGCAGTTGGTGAAAATATTGTTTGGCGTAAACAGCCAAAATGGTTGTCCTTTTTGTTTTCGGCAACCTTGCGTCAATTAGTGCTTACCAAAAACCCTATGAAAAACGTTCCCAATATGCGCGTCAGCCATGTGGAATAATTTTTCGGTCAAAAACAGAATAAAATAAAATAAGTCCCAATTGAGATTACAATACGGTAGAATTGGGGTTTTTTCGCTCTAGAGATAACTTATTCCAATTTGTGGGAACTAATGACAGGTGTAGGCAAGTCACAAAAGTAGGCGATTATTACTATGTCTACGATGGAAGTGTAATAAAAGCGTGATAGAAGCGTCACTTGTTGATGAGATAAAGGCATTGAACCCAGTTGACTGACCATATCCTTTGCTAAAAAATTCATGATTTGTTGCATGAAGAAAAACGGCGAACCGCGCCCTGAAAACCGAACACAGGCCCCGTAAGAGGGGAAACAAGCGAGTTGACAAACACAAACGCCAAAGGATAGGTCAAGCCCTCGGC
>WQUN01000156.1 GCA_009782085.1 Bacillota bacterium | reverse complement strand
GCATGTCATCCTGAGCGAAGCGAAGGATCTTAAGATTCTTCGGCTTCGCCTCAGAATGACAATCAGTAGCTGCTTTTAGGATGGGATACTAGCAACCGGAGACTGGTATACCATATCAAAAATAGTTGGGTTGCATGTCATATAGTTGGGCTGCATGTCATCCTGAGCGAAGCGAAGGATCTTAAGATTCTTCGGCTTCGCCTCAGAATGACAATGAGTAGTTGCTTTTAGGATGGGATACTAGCGGCTCCTCCGGTTAGGCAATCGTAGGGACGATTATTAATCGCCCGCTGTCTGACGCACGCGAGTTATCGCCCGCTGTCTGACGCATACGATTAATCGCCCGCTGTCGAACGCATGCGATTAATCGCCCGCTGTCTGACGCATACGATTAATCGCCCGCAATCGGACGCACGCAATTTATCGCCCGCAATCGGACGCACGCGATTTATTTCCCGCAAAATCCCGGGCGATTTATAATCGCCACTACAACAGGCCACATGTATTAGACTTCTTCGGAAATTGATTTTTCGTTGTCACCCTGAGCGAAGTGAAGGGTCTTAAAATCAAGATTCTTCGCTTCGCTCAGAATGACAAGCGCCAATTTCCGAAGAAGTTTAAACATGTATTTCTTGCCTGATGGAATACGGGAGACAAAGGGGAAGTTTTTACGCTTCCCCTTTTCGCTTACCCTTTACGCTGCGCCGCTTAATACCGCATTTTCATGGTTTATTTCCCGTAAACCGCGTACCAGTCGTTGACCTCCTGCGTGATCTGAGAACCGCCGGTGCTGTTCCAGTCGGAGACGAACTGGTCGAAGTAGTCCAGGGGCTCCGCGCCCGAGAGGATGGCCGTAATCGCCTCCGTGGTCAGCGATTTTAGCTGCTCGGTGTACTTGACCATGCCGTCCGTCGGCGCGCCGGTGAAGACGTCCACCTTCATGAGGTTGTTCTTAGTGTAATCGTCCACGATTATTCCGTAGACGGACTGGGTGCCGACGAAGCCGTACCAGTTCGTGTAAAGCTCAGCGAATTTGTCCGCGTACCCCTCCGCCTTCGGGTCCTCGATGCCGGTCTTGTTGAGCCAGGCGATCGCCCTGTCGTAGTTGTTCTTCTGATCGGCGTTGCCGGGGTCGAGAAGGCTGGGGTCTTTCGCGTTGACCGCCTTGGTCACGACCGTGTAGTTGCGGCCGTTGCGCTCCGGGCCGATGACGGTGTAGATCGGCACAAGGCTCTCGAAATCGTAGGTTCCGTCGTTCTTATAAATAGTGGTGTCGTACTTCTGGCTCATTACCCGTTCCTGGAACAGGTTGTACATCTTCACGAGGGCCTCGGGATGCGCGGCGCCCTTCTTGACCACATAGCGCGGGCCCTGCGCGATGACCGCGCCGACCCTCTGGGGCTGGCTCGAGGCGGACGTCGGGATCGGGTAGGCTCTCCAGAGATGGCCGAGCTTGTAGGAATCGGGCAGCGGCCAGGTGATGATCCACCACTGTCCGAAGGCGATGCCGCTCTTTCCGGCGACGGCGTCCTGGCTGGCCGTATAGGCGTCGGTCGTGACCCATTCGGGGTTGACGTAGCCGGCGTCGATGTACTTTTTAAGCTCTCCGAGGGCGTTCTTCATCTCCGGCTGGATCGTCCCGTTGACGATCGAGCCGTCGTCCTTCTTGAGCCACTGGTCAAAGTACGCGCCGTAGGCGTTGCAGAAGCCGCGGATCGCCCAGTACGTCTCGAAGGGCTGGTTGCCGAGGCCGAGGCCGTAGGTCTGGAGGCCGCTATTGTCCAGGTTGTTTCCGGTGAACGCCTTGGCCATGTTCCATATGTCGTCCATGGTTTTGGGCTCCGGGAGGCCGAGCGCGGTTCTCCAGTCCTCGCGGACGAAGACGAACTCAAAGTTGCCCGGGCCGGCGGAACCCTGCGGCAGGCCGTAGACCTTGCCGTTGACCGTATTGTGGCCGAGCGCCACGCCGTTGTCGGCCTTGAGGTTGTCGGAGATAAGGGGAGTCTCGTATTTCTGGAGCGCGTCGGTCAGATCCTCGATCATCCCGGCCTTCAAGAGCGAAGTGAACTGAGCCGCGTTGCAAACGAAGACGTCCGGGATGTCCTGCGACGCGATGGCCAGGTTCAGCTTGGTGTCGTAGGCGTCCGGGCCCTCCGCCGTCCAGACGGTGTTGATGTTGATGCCGAGGATGTCCTTGTATTCGGTCATCCAGATGTTGTTCTCGTAGGACTGGCCGGGGGCGAAGGTGTGATCCAGGCCGGCGTTGCGGGCGTAGGTCAGCGTGATCGGCGGGTCGTAGGTGCTAAGGCCGATGACGCCGGGGAACTCCGCCGAATCCTTTTCGAAGGCGGGGGCGGGGGTGTCGGTCGGCGCGGGCGTAGCCGGGGCCTCGGTGGCGGGGGCCTTCGTGGCCGGGGCCTCGGTGGCGGGCGCGGCCGTCGCCGCGGGCGCGCTTGTGGCCGGCGGGGCGGTGGGGGCGGCTTTCTGGCCGCAGGACGCCGCGCTTGCCGCCATAAGCAGCGTTAAAAATGCGGCAAGGATTTTTTTGATCATTCGTCAAGCCTCCTCATTATTATGGATAATTGATTCTATTCCTTATCGGCGCTTAGATTATAACCGGACGGTTTTCCTTTGTCAATCGTTTTCGGATAGACATTAAAAAAAATGTATAAGCATCATATCATTAATCCGGAACTTTTTTATGAATCCGCCACATATCGCCGTCAAATCCTCCGGTTTGGTGAAAATGGCATAAAAATCGGCCAGAATACGGGTATAATGGCGGCGTTTTGGCATTTTGCGCGGAGCGGCGAATGAGAGGCGCGTGAGGCGGCGAATTATTTGTAAAGCGGGGCAGGGGAGACAGTAATGTTATTTTATCATGTCCTAGATCCTGCTTAAATCCATTGCGCCCGCCGGTTTCCTGTGATACAATCCGATAAAATTGAGTGTCCACGGAAATTCCCTCTGTCATTCTGAGGCGCAGCCGAAGAATCTTTCTTTATGACACGGGTGTGAAAGATCCTTCGCTTCGCTCAGGATGACAGCGGAATAGGACTTTCCAGTTTCCATAGAAACTCAAATTATCGGGGAGGTAAACCGCATGTTCGATCTTTCAAACATTACGAAACTGACAGACGGCAAGACCCGCATTTTCACCGCCGAGAACGTGTACGGCGCGAAGGGGCGCGGCGGCATGGCCGACGTGGCGGACGCGCCCCAGGACGACGTCGTCAGGCTCGGCCAGGTCTGGGATGGGGCGAATTCCTGCGCCCGCGACCTGGGGATAAAGTGGAAGGTTCGCCCCTGCATGACCTTGCCGCCTCAGTCCCTGACGACCGTCGCGGACGCGGACGGCCCCGGGCGGATAACCCACATATGGATCACCGTGGATTCCAGGCGCCTGCGCGACCTGATCCTGCGGATATACTGGGACGGCGAGGAGTTCCCGAGCGTGGAGGCCCCCGTCGGCGACTTCTTCTGCTGCGGCTTCTCGAAGCCTCTGAAAATCGCCGCATTGCCGATAAACGTCAACCCGACCGGCGGCATGAACTGTTATTTTCCGATGCCTTTCCGCGGGAGCGCCAGGATAACCGTCGAAAACCGCTCGCCTGAAAAAGTCGGCGGCTTCTTCTACGCCGTCAGCGTGGACGCGGACGCGGTCGGCCCGGACGAGGCCTATTTCCACGCGAAGTTCCGCCGCGAAAACCCGACGAAGTACATGAAGGATTACCTGATCGTCGACGGGATCAAAGGCCGCGGCCACTACGTCGGCACCCAGCTCTCCTGGCAGCAGAACAGCGCCGGCTGGTGGGGCGAGGGCGAGTTCAAGGCGTTCATCGACGGCGACGGAGAGTTCCCGACCTATATAGGCACCGGTACGGAGGACTATTTCGGCGGTGCGTGGGGCTTCGGCGACAACTATTCCGCGCCGTTTTTGGGCTATCAGGATCTGATGACCTTGGGGCATTTCGGTGACAAGCGCCCCTGCAATTCCATTGGCAACCGCCATTCCATGTACCGCTTTCACGTGATGGACCCGATCCGCTTCCAAACGGATTTCAAGGCGTACATCCAGGTTTTGGGCTGGCGCTCTGAGGGCCGCTATCTGCCGCTTATGGACGACCTGGCCTCCGTGGCCTACTGGTATCAAAGCGAGCCGCACGGCAAGTTCGAGGCGCTCGGCTCGCGGGACGACCTGGAGGTGATATAGTCGTTGACAACAGCGGAACGGAGCAGCCTAATGGCCGATTTCAGCGCGATTTTTGCCGGCGTTACCGAAGACATGTATAAATGCGTTTTGAGCAATCCCGCGCC
>WQUN01000155.1 GCA_009782085.1 Bacillota bacterium | reverse complement strand
AACAGGATTCGCCGTTCCCGCTAATTGGCCCGTTACCGCCGCAAATTGGTTTGCCGTTCTCGCAAGCGGCCCTGCCGTTCCCGCAGGAAGGCCCGCCGTTCCCGTAACAGGATTCGCCGTTACCGCTAATTGGCCCGTTACCGCCGCAAATTGGTTTGCCATTCCCGCAAATTGGTTCACCGTTCCCTCAAGCGGCCCTGCCGCTCCCGCGTATAGGCCAGCCGCGTCAGCCTCAAATCCCGCCGCGTCTGTGACGACGACCAGCGCCCCGTCCTCGGTAACGTCCTCGGCAATGCCGGAGAACGCCGGCTCCCCGCCGCGCCGGACCGTGACCGCGCGGCCGCCGCGGAAATGGACGCAGTTCGCGGCGTACTCGCCTTTCAGCGCCGCGAAGCCCTCCGCCAGCCACACGCGATAGACGGCGTCGAAATGCCTCAATATCGCGTACATTACCTCGTCGGCCGAAAACCTCACGCCTTTCTCCATAAAAAGAGACGCGGCTTTTCCCGCTATCCCAGGGGAAAAGCCATCGGCATCGTTACTGACATTCACGCCTATCCCGCAGATTATCCCGGCCGGGCAGTGACCCGTTCGCCCCGCCAGGGCGTCGTTGCTGACATTCACACCTGTCCCGCGGGCTATCCCGGCCGTGTCCCCGGCCGCGTCCGGGGGCGTTTGCCCCGCCGGGGCGTCGTTGCTGACATTCGCGCCTATCCCGCTGACATTAGCGCCTGTCGCGCCAACTATCCCGGCCGCGTCCGTGGGCATTTGCCCCGCCGGGGCGTCGTTGCTGACATTCGCGCCTGTTTCGCTGACATTAGCGCCTGTCGCGCCAACTATCCCGTCCGCGTCCGTGGGGGTTTGCCCCGCCGGGGCGTCGTTGCTGACATTCACGCCTGTCTCGCTGACATTAGCGCCTGTCGCGCCAACTATCCCGGCCGCGTCCGGGGGCGTTCGCCCCGCCGGGGCCGCGCCGGGGAACCGTTCGGCGTTGGGGCGCGGATTTTCCCCGTCTTTCGGGCCGAAGGCCGCGGCGCTCGTCTCCAGCAGTATCCCGCAAATCTTCCGGCCGCCGGTCAGCACGTCGTTCGGCCATTTCAAAAGCGGCTCCAGGCCCGAAACCTCCGCCAGGGCCCGCCTGACGGCGACCCCGGCCGCGAGCGACAGGGAACTTACGTTCTCAGGCCGTCCGTTAGGCTTCAGTATGACGCTGAAATAGAGCCCGCCGCGCTCCGGCGATTCCCAGGAGCGGCCGAGCCTGCCCTTGCCCCGCGTCTGGGCGCGCGCCGTTATCACCGCGCCCTCCGGCAAAAAGAAAGCCCTGGCCGCCGCCTCGTCGTTGGTGGAGGCGAGGGAGGAGTAACGGATGATGATGTCCCCCAGCATTTGACTGTATCCTATCTCCCCGCGTATATCTTTTTTAGCTTGAAGACGCTCAGCATGTTGTTAAGCGTAATGGACTGGCTGGAGAGCTCCTGCGCGGCGGCGGCGCTTTCCTCGCTTGTCGCGGAGTTTTTCTGCACGACGTCCGAAATCTGCCCGAGGCCGATGGAGGCCTGGGAAACGGACTCCGCCTGGGAGACCGACGCCTCCGCGATGCTGCTTATCAGTTCCGAAACGCCGGAGACGTTGACCACGATCTCTTTCAGGGCGTCGGAGGTGGAGTTCGCGATCTCCGTGCCCTCGCGCACCCGCGCGATGGCCTCCTCGATCATTTGCGACGTCTCCTTCGCGGCGTCCTTGCTCTTTAACGAGAGAGTCCGCACCTCCGCCGCGACGACGGCGAAGCCCTTGCCGCGCTGCCCGGCGCTGGCCGCCTCCACGGCGGCGTTAAGCGCGAGCAGGTTCGTCTGGAGCGCTATGTCGTCTATCACCTTTATTATCTTCGCGATGTTGTCGGAGGCCTCTTTGATAGCCTGCATGGACGCCAGCATCCTGGACATCTGCTCGTTCCCGCTCTCGGCGCTGGTTTTCGATTTCAGGGAGAGGGAGTCCGCGGTCTTGGCGTTTTCGGCGTTTTGCCTGGTCTGCTCGTTTATCGTGGCGATGGAGGCCGTCAGTTCCTCGACCGTGCTGGCCTGCTCGGAGGCGCCCTCCGCCAAAGTCATGCTGGACTCGCTGATCTGGCGCGCCCCGGCCGAAACCTGCTCCGCGGCCAGGGAAATCTCCGTCATGGCGGAGTTCAGCTTGTTTATGATGGTATCGAGGGATTCCTTTATCTGCGAGAAATCGCCGACGAACTCCCTCCGTATCTCAAAGTTGTAGTCGTCGTTGGCCAGACGGGACAAAGCGCCGGAAATGTCGGAGATGTACGACGCGATGGTCTCCGTCGTGGAATTGGCCGTGTCCTTCATGTGCTGGAAATCGCCCTTATAAGTCCCGCTTACCCGCGCGCCGAGGTTCCCGCGGGACATTTCGGTCAAAATGCGCGAAATCTCGTCTATCGGCGCGCCGACGGCGTCCATGACGTTGTTGAGCCCGTTCAGGAGGCCGCCCCAGCCGCCTTTATGCTTGCCGGCGTCCGATCTGTAATCGAGCCTGCCGTCCAGCGCGGCCTTGGTCAGGTGATCTATCTCGCCGTTTATGCCCTTCAGATTGGCCTTAAGCTGTTCCAGGCACTGGGTCAGGACGACCTTTTTGCCGGGCATGAGCGGGACCTCGAAGTCAAAATCCCCGGCCCCGACCCGGTTGAGGCGGTCGATCAGCATGAGCATCTCGTCGATCAGCTTTTTGACCATCCTGTTGGTGCCCAAAGCGACCTGGCCGTACCCGCCGCGGAATTTGGCCGCGTCCACATAGAAGTCTATGTCGCCGGCTTCCTGTTCGTCAGCCATTTTGCCCATGTCGTGCAGGAGGGTTTTCAGGTTGTCCACGACCGTGCCGAAGCTCCTGCCCAAGTCGCCCGTCTCGTCCTTGCTGTCGGAGGAGGCGGACACGTCCAGGTTGCCGTCGGCGAGGCGGTTCGCCGCCTCCGCGAAGGCCTTTATCGGGTTGGCGATCAGCTTGGTCAGGACCAGCGCGAACACGACCCCCACCAGGCAGGCCGCGGCCAGAACCCCCGCCGCGGCCCAGGAAAGCAGCAAGGCCAGGCGGTCGTTATTGGCGGCGTTGTTGGACGCGTCTGCCCTGTCCGAATCCATCAGGGAGTTGATGTCGTTGTCAAGATCGGCGACATAGCCGGACGCGGCGGTGTCCATCAGTTCGGAGGCGGCCCTGTAATCGCCGCCGACAGCCTTGTCCAGGGCGTTGTCCAGTATGGGTTTGTACTTGTTTTGCAAGATGTCCGAAAAATGGTTGTACAGCGTCCGTTCGGATGCCGCCAGATTTGTGGACCCGTATTCCGCCATCACCGCCAGCAGATCCGCCATGCTTTTATCAGACTTTACCCTGGCGTCCGCGGCGTCGCTCATGCTTCCGAGGCTGGATTTCAGGGCCGTGTTGCGGATGTTGACGCGGTACTGCTGATAAAACTTGTTTATCTGCGCCATATAAAACAGCGACTGATAGTTCGCCTGGTACAAAACACCGTTCTCCTGCGCGATTTTGTTCATGCCGACGATGCCCACTATACCCGTTACCAGCGTCATCAGAAGCACGACGCCAAAACCGGCCAACAGCTTGGTCCTGATCTTCATGTCCCTCATGTCAGCAGCTCCAGTCAGATTTCTGTCATATGCGAGTCCACAGGTTGCCGGAAAATAAAAGAAGCATACAGCTATTCTAATGCAACGGGCGCGAATTTATACGCCGGCGGCAAATGCCCCCGTTGTCATTGCCATGAAAATGATTTTGCTGGGAACGGTTTTGACCGTTCCGGGCTTGATACCATGAAAATGATTTTGTAGGGAACGGTCTTGACCGTTCCCGGCTTGACAGTGCGGAACGGTCAAGACCGTTCCCTACAAATTATCGTTCACCGCGGCGTATGCACCGTATATAGCTGTTCAACTTAAAAATGACATTTTCATCTGTCACCCTGAGCGAAGCGAAAAATGACCTTTTCATCTGTCACCCTGAGCGAAGCGAAGGGTCTGAAGATTCTTCGCTTCGCTCAGAATGACAGTGCGGAGTGCTCTGGATGACAGTGCGGAGCGCTCAGAATGACCTTTTCATTTGTCACCCTGAGCGAAGCGAAGGGTCTGAAGATTCTTCGCTTCGCTCAGAATGACAGTGCGGAGCGCTCTGGATGACAGTGCGGAGCGTTCAGAATGACCTTTACATCTGTCACCCTGAGCGAAGCGAAGGGTCTGAAGATTCTTCGCTTCGCTCAGAATGACAGTGCGGAGCGCTCTGAATGACCTTTTCATTTGTCACCCTGAGCG
>WQUN01000154.1 GCA_009782085.1 Bacillota bacterium | reverse complement strand
TGTGTAAATCGCGCCGTCAAAACGCTCGTCCGCGGCCACCGGCGGCGCCGGCGCGGCCCCGGCCGTGCGCAGCACGAGCATGTCGCTGACCCCGCCCAGCATCTGCGCGCCTATATACGCGTTGAATTTCGGGAAGATACGCGAGATCAGGCATCCGCAGCCAAGGATCAGTTTTTGCGCCTCCAGAAGGGTTTGAGGGCTTTTATGGGCGTAGGAGAGATAGACGCATTTGTTCGGCGCCGGCTCCAGCAAGGCGCATATCCGGCTAAAAAATAGGCCGAGGCCGCCGAGTGTATAGGGCGGGTCGGTGACCGCGGCGTCGAACGCGCCACGGAATTCCGCCGGGAGCGGCCCGCGGAGGTTGTATAAAACGCGGCGGACAGGAAAACCGCGTTCATCCGCCACTTTCCCGATATAATCCAGAAACCTGCCGTCCGCGTCGAAGACGGTGATCTCCGCGATCGGCTTTATGTTGTTTTGATTGCTTTCAGGCCGGACGGCTGTCATGCCGCCGTTCCGGGAACCCGCCGGTTTTTCGGACACGGCCGCCAGAACCAAAGACAGCGCCACGCTCACCAGGTCGTCGTCGCCGACGCAGGCGATCCTTCTGCCCACCGCGCCGCCCTCCCGAAGGATCAGCAGCGCCCGGCGAAGCCCCGTCTCCGGGGTGCACATGGACTGGTCCAGCGCCGTGTCCACAGCCGGCCTGTGGGCGTATATCTCCTCCAAAACGGCGAGTTCGCGCTCGAAGCCCGTTATCGGGCAAATTTCCTGAACGCCCGCCGTCGGAGGCAAAACGCGAGGCAAAACACTTCGGGTATTGCCGATCTGCTCCAACGCGCCGCCCGTTTCCGCGTCCCCGCCGACGGCGGCGGCGACGACGGCAGGATCAACGCGGAGCCCGGCAAGACCGGCATCCCGCGCGCCATCCGTCTCCGCATTCTTGCCGGCATTCCCGGCGACAGCGGCCAGGTATTTATCCACGTCCACGCCAGCCTCGGCGGGATGAACGTTAAGCCCGGCAAGACCGGCGTCCCGCGCGCCGCATGTTTTTGCGTCCCCGCCGACGGCGGCCAGATATTTTTCAACATCCACGTTCGCGAAGCCCAGTTCGGAGAGGACGAAGGCCCGTCCGCCGGGGGAAAGCCGGATGCCGCTTCCCTCGCCGAGAAATCCCCGCTTTTTGAGCTCGTTCTTTATCGCCGCCGTCACCGGCACCGGCAGGCCGA
The DNA here is from genome assembly GCA_009782085.1 of Bacillota bacterium. Lineage (GTDB taxonomy): Bacteria > Bacillota > Clostridia > Lachnospirales > WQUN01 > WQUN01. The sequence goes on along the minus strand of WQUN01000154.1, from coordinate 3,102 downwards.
GGGCGCGCGCCATGTCCCGGACGGGTATGCCCCCGTACAGGTACGCGTTTTCAAGAAAATCGCGAACTGCCCCGACGCCCTCGTCCAGGTCAAGTGCGGCGCAGGCCGCCTGCAAATCACAGTCCAAATTGAAATCACAGCCCAAATTGACCACTGTCCAACCTTTTACTTTTACCCTTTATCTTTTGGCAATCTCAACAAACTGTCATCCTGAGCGAAGCGAAGGATCTTAAATAGCCAAGACACAAGATTCTTCGCTGCGCTCAGAATGACAAAAAAGGGGTTTTGCAGGGGTTATCTTTTATCTGTTCCTTGTTATCTGTTATCTGTTATCTGTTCTCCCGCATTGCCGCTCCGCGGCAATGCGCTACACCACCGACCCTTTGGACACGATGACCGGGTTCCCCGGATCGCCCACGAGCCGCTTGCCGTCTGACAGCACGACTTCCTTGTCCAGTATGGCGTTCCTGACGATGCAGCTGTTGCCGATGTAGCTGCCCTCCATGACTATGGAGTCCTGGATGTCCGTGTTCTCGCCGGTGTAGACCTTCCGGAATATGACGGAATGCCTGACGTAGCCGTTTATGATCGAGCCGCTGCCCATCAGGCTGTCGCGCACCTCCGCGCGGGCGTTGTACTTCGCCGGCGGCTCGTCCTTCGGCTTAGTCTCGATATACGGGAACTCCTGGGTGAACAGGGAGCGCACGTCTTTCTTCAAAAAGTCCATGTTGCAGTCGTAGTAAGCCTTCACGCTGTTGAGGGTCTTCCAATAGCCGCTGAACCTGTATCCGAAAATGCGCAGCTTCTTCCTGTATCTGATGAGTATGTCCCGGACGAAGTCGTACCTGTCTTCCGCCTGGGTCGCCTCCAGCAGCTTTATCAACAGCGTGCGCCCGATCACGTATATGCCCAGGGAGATCAGGTCGGACTGCGGCTCCAGCGGCTTCTCCTCGAAATCCGTGATCCGCTCGAACTCGTCGAACTCCAGCACCCCGTAGAGCCTCGGGTCTTCGTTATCGGCGGCCTGCTTGTACGCGACGGTGACGTCCGCGTCCTTTTGCTCGTGATAGTTCAGGATATCGTTAAAATCCATCTTGAAAACGTCGTTGCCGGAGGTTATCACCACGTAGGGCTCGTTGCTCCGCTTCAGATACGTCAGGTTCTGGTAGATGCTGTCCGCCGTGCCTTTGAACCAGGAGTCGCTGCTGATAGTCCTGTACGGCGAGAAGATGAACAGCCCGCCCTGCTTGCGGCCGAAGCCCCACCACTTGGAGGAGGAGAGGTGGTCGTGCAAAGAGCGGGAGTTGTACTGGGTCATGACCGCGACCTTGTTTATGCCGGAATTGGTCATGTTGCTCAGGGAAAAGTCCAGGCTCCTGTAGCAGCTTCCCACGGGCATGGCGGAGACGGCGCGCTGATCCGTCAGCGCCCCGAGCCTCTCGCTCCTGCCTCCGGCCAGAATTATGCCGACCGCCCTCATCATATAACCTCCTCAGCGTAGCGTATGACGCTCTTTCCGCTCTCGATCCGGCTCCCCGGATAGTCCGCGCTTAAAGTGGCCCCGTATATAACGCAGTTCTTGCCGATCGTCACCCCGTCCGGGACGACGGACCGCTCGCCGACGACTGTCAGGCCGGTGTCGTATATCTTTGGCTTATCCTCGTTGGGGACGTTGTCGCCGACGCCCATGACCACGCCTGAGCCGACCCTGGAGTTCTCGTCGATGATGCAGCGGTCCAGGACCGAGTTCTTCCCGATGACGCAGCCGCCCATGACTATCGAGTCGCGGACGATCGCGCCGTCCTCTATCAGCACGCCCGGCCCGAGCACGGAGTTGTAGACCCTGCCGTAGACCTGGCAGCCCTCGGAGAGGATGCTGGAGCGCACGTCGCAGTCCGGGCCGAGATACTGCGGCGGCTGGTGGTCCGCGTCGGTGTATATCTTCCAGAAATCCTCGTAGAGGTTGAAGTCCGGCAAAGTCTTTATCAGGTCCATGTTGGACACCCAATAGGACTCCAGCGTCCCCACGTCCATCCAGTAGTCCTGGAAGCGGTAGGCGTACATGACGCGGTCTTCCTCGAGCATGAGAGGTATGACGTGCTTGCCGAAGTCCGCGTCAGGGTGGGCCTTGTTCACGGTGATGAGCGCCTCGCGGAGGATATCCCACCTGAAGATGTAGTTGCCCATGGAAGCCAGGTTGGACTTGGGTTTTTTGGGCTTCTCCTCGAACTCGTAGACCCTGTCGTCCTCCCGCGTGTTCATTATGCCGAAGCGGGAGGCCTCCTCGATAGGCACCTCCTTGACCGCGATGCTGCAGTCGCAGTTGTTCTTCTTGTGAAAGTCGAACCACTTCGAGTAATCCATCTTGTAAATGTGATCGCCGCCCAGGATCAGCACGTACTCGGGGTTATGGGCGTCGATGAAGTCTATGTTCTGATAGGCGGCGTTGGCCGAGCCGGAATAGAACTCGCCCATCTCGCCTTTCACGTGCGGCGCGAGGATCGTCACGCCGCCGTTGGAGCGGTCCAGATCCCATGGGATGCCTATGCCGATGTGCTTGTTCAGAAGCAGCGGCTGGTACTGCGTCATGACCCCGACGGTGTCTATCCCGGAGTTGATGCAGTTGGACATCGGAAAGTCGATTATCCTGTATTTGCCTCCGAAGGCTATCGCGGGTTTGGCCTTTTCCTGGGACAAAATGCCCATGCGGCTGCCCTGCCCCCCCGCCAGGAGCATGGCGATAATCTCTTTTTTTCTCAAATGCGTCACTCCGTTCCTGGAAACTTGTATCTAGTATAGCACAAATCGGGGAAGTATAGTATCTTTTGAAAAAATGTCGGGTGCGGCAAATTTTCGTGGTATACAACATAATACAGCCATAATGCAGCAGGGGACGCAACCCTCGGCGTCCCGCAGTTGTCGGCAGATTCAAGTAACGAGACGCCCAGGGGGGCGTCCCCTACGATTCCCACGAAAATTTGCTGCACCCAAAAATATTAGAATTCTTCGGAAATTGGCGCTTGTCATTCTGAGCGAAGCGAAGAATCTTGATTTTAAGACCCTTCGCTTCGCTCAGCTGACAACGAAAAATCAATTTCCGAA
>WQUN01000153.1 GCA_009782085.1 Bacillota bacterium | reverse complement strand
TTGGCACTATTTGCAATGAATATTGTTGCAAGCTCGGCGCGCCGGGGTCGGCGCGCCCTACATTCGTTGTGCAATTTGTATGTTCATGCGTTTGTCGTGGCCTTTTTTACACGATTTCCCATTTGCAACCAAATATTAACAGGAACGACATAAAAAATTCACAAAGGCGAAATAGAATACACACCGTGATCTCCGTACACAGACCCCATTAATCCCATTATCGAAAGGACAAATCATATGGCTGATATACTCATGATAAATCTGCCTTTGGCGGGCCACACCAATCCGACGCTTCCCCTGACGGAAGCTCTGGTGAGAAGGGGACACAAAGTTTCTTACATAAACGCGGAGGAATACAGGAGCAAGATCGAAAGCACGGGCGCGGAGTTCATTCCGTATGAAAACTTTCCGGCCGCGCCGACCGAGAGGCAGAAAAGGACCGGGATTTTCCGGGCGGCCTTTGATACCGGGGTGAACCTGGAACGGAAGTATGATTTGCTGATTTACGAAATGTTTTTTTATCCGGGCATCAGAATCGCCGAAAAACGCGGGATCCCGTGCGTGCGCCAGTTTTCCCAGCAGGCGCTGAATGTGAAAATGCTCCCCCATACAACCTTAAGAAGAAAGCTGGCGTCCGTTCTTATTGATTTCAGCGTGATGGGGACAAAGAACGCAAAATACATGGGGCTGAAGAACGGGTCGCTTGGGGCGGCGATTTTGTACGACAAACCGCCGTTAAACGTCGTGTACGTTCCGCAGATATTTCAATCGGAGAGGGATACTTTCGGCGAGGAATATATGTTTACCGTTCCGATGAGCGAAAGCGTGTCGGTAACGCGGGAAATCCCGTATGAGGCAATGAAACCGCCGATCGTTTATATTTCGCTGGGGAGTCTTCTCAGCAATAAACGGTTTTACGCGGAATGCGTCCGCGCCTTTGGCGGCAAAGACGTGTCGGTCATACTTAATACGGGCAAAGTTTGCCCTGAAGAGCTTGGAAAGATCCCCGGGAATATATACGCCTATTCCTATGTGCCGCAGGTCGAAGTATTGCGTCATGCCGACGTTTTCCTGACGCATTGCGGAATGAACAGCGTGAATGAGGCGATGAGGTTCGGCGTGCCGATGGTCGCGATGCCGCTGATGAACGACCAGATATCCAACGCGGAAAGAATCGTAAGCCTTGGTATCGGGAAAAGGGCGCGTTCGTTCCCCAGAAACGGCAGACAGTTATACGAAACCGTCAAAGAGGTATACGAAGACGAACAAATACGGCGTCGGTGCGCGGCAATACAAGGTTTGTTCGAAAAGGAATCCTCCCTTGACGACGTAGTGGATCGGATCGAGAAGTTATTGGGGCAGCCCTGCGAAAAACAGTTTGTTAATGCTCCTTAAGGGGACCGCAGCATCCTTCTCGCCGTCTCCGCGTCTCTGCCTATCTGCTCCCTCAGCCCCTCCACCGAGCCAAAGCTGATCTCGTCCCTCAGCCGCGCGTAAAAATCCACCTCCGCCCTCTGCCCGTAGGCGTCCCCGTTGAAATCGAACAGATGTGTCTCCACGCAGCGGACGGTTCCCGCGCCGAGACGCTTTGTCCCGACGTTGGTCACTCCGTCGAAAATCCCGGCGGCAAGCCGCGTTTTTGTCAGAAACACCCCCGCGGCCGGAAGGAGCTTGTCCTCCGGCGGCGTGAGGTTCAGCGTCGGGAAGCCCAGCAGCCGCCCGAGTTTCAGGCCGGAAACGACCTCTCCGCTCACGAAGTACGGGAAGCCGAGCAATTTTTCGGCCATGGGAAAGTCTCCGGCAGCCAAGGCCTCCCTGACGGATGTGGTGCTGATTTCGAGGCCGTCCGCCGTCTCGTTGGGCAGGACGATCACCTTTGCGCCGCGGCGCGCGCCCTCCCGTTCGAGAAGCCGCGCGTCCCCTGCCCCGCCCGCGCCGAAGCGGAAACGCTCGCCGACGGCCAGGAACCGGCAATTCAGTTTCCCGAAAACCATCCCGAGAAAATCCTCCGGCGGCATGGCGGCCGTCTGTCGGTCAAAATGCAGGTTTATCAGCATCCGGAGGCCCAGCTTTTCATAAACCGGAACCTTTTCCCCGACGGTCAGCACCGTCTGATAGTCCGGGTCTGCAAGTACCCGGACGGGGTTTGGCTCGAACGACAAAACCGCGGGAATAAGCCCGTTCGCGCCGGCATATGCTACGACCGAACTTATCAGCTTCCGGTGCCCGGCGTGCAGGCTCTCAAATTTACCGATCGTCAGCGCGGTCGCGTCCGTTCCCGCGGTTTCATTTACGGTTTTTACGATCATAACAGCATCACCCTGGGTTTCAGCGTAAACCCGCCGCTTTCGCCGCCGCAGACCTCAAAAATCCCGGCAGTCCGTCCGTCCGCGCGGACAAGAAAGACCCGGCCGGGGACCGCCTCAAATCCCTTCATATCGCACGCCGCCGTTGGTATCGGGTTCCCGTTTCGGAGTTTTTTTTCGGCTTCCTGCAAAACGTCAACCGGCGGGTATGGCAAGGCGCTCTCAACGGGCTGCACAACCGCGTCGAGGCCCCCGCTTCCGGCCATTTCCCGCAGCCGCCCCACCGTCACCCCGTCCTCTATGCGATACGCGCCGACGCTCGTCCGGGTGAGCGCTCCCATGCACCCGCCGCAGCCGAGCCTTTCGCCGATGTCCGCGAACAGCGTCCGTATATACGTCCCCCTGGAGCAATCGACGTCTATGACTGCCGTATTGGTTTCCGGGTCTTCGCTTACGACCCCGATCCGATAAATCGTGACTCTCCGGGCTTCCCGCTCGATTTCGAGGCCGCGCCGCGCCATTTGGTAGAGCTTTTGGCCGTTCACCTTCACGGCGGAGTACATCGGCGGTATCTGGCAGATCTCCCCCTCAAACGAGCGGACGGCCTTCTCCACGGCCCGCGAGTCCCAGGCGAATCCGCGTTCGCTGAGCACGCCGCCCGTCAAATCCTGCGTGTCAGTCGTCTTGCCCAGGACGAGCACTCCCCTGTAGCTCTTGCTCTCTCCGCCGATATAGTCCGCGATCTTCGTGGCCTTCCCGAGACAGACGGGCAGCACGCCCTCCGCTTCCGGGTCGAGGGTGCCGGCGTGCCCGGCCTTGACGCCGCCGAAAATTTTGCGGACAGCCGCCACGGCGTCGTGGGAAGTGAAGCCGCGGTCTTTTACGAGATTGACGACGCCGGAAATGTCCTTGTCAGCCATGAATCAGCCTCTCCGTCTCCACGGCGATTTTCCCGGCCGCGTCGGCAAGCTCCCCCTCGAAGGAGCACCCCGCAGCGTGCACGTGCCCGCCGCCGCCGAAGCCCCGGCAGACGGCGGCCACGTCCGCGTCCTTCGAGCGCAGGCTGGCCTTGGCGTTGCCGGGGCTTTTTTCGTATACAAGCGCGGAAATCTCCACGCCCCGGATGTTCAGCAGATACTCCGCGATCCCGCCCATGTCTTGGCCGGTCGCCCCGTATTGCGCCATATCTCCCGCCGAAAGGACGGCGAGCGCTATCTTACCGCCGGCCAGCAGCCGCGTCCGGCGCAGGGCCTCCCCGAAAACGAAGGCCTCCGTAGGCGAGTGCCGCTCCATCAGCTCGTTATATATGTCCGTGAACGGGATGTTTTTGTCTACCAGCTCCGCCGCGATAAGGTGCGTCCTTTTGCCCGTGCAGCCGTGGCGGAAGCCGCCCGTGTCGTCGACGATGCCCGCGTACAGGGCTCGTGCGGCGTCGAAGGACAGCCCGAACCCGGGCGCGAGAAGCTCATAGACCAACTCGCACGTGGAGGACGCCTGCGGATCGATCAGACTGTAATCTGCGGACAGCGTCCCGCCGGTGTGGTGGTCGACGCAGACCGTCGCGCCGGCATTTTTGAGAACAGCCCGCGCCGCGCCGAGCCTGTCGGCCGCGCCGCAGTCCATGCAGAAAAACGCCTCCGGCCGAAGCTGCGCCCAGTCGCCTTTGTAAAGAAGATTTTTGCCGGGGATGACGTCGAATTTTTGGTTGTATTCCTCGAGCAGCACCTTCACGTCCTTGCCGAGCGCGGCCAAAGTCATGCCGAGAGCCAGGCAGGAGCCCACGCCGTCGCCGTCGGGGTTGACGTGGCCGGCCACTGAAAAGGTGTTTTTCTCGCGCATCAGGCGGCGGATGTCGGGGATTTGATCGTTCATCGTATATGCCTCGATTCAGAAAAACCTTTAACATTGCAGAAATTGCCCAAACGGCCGGGTTGCGGCGGGGGCAAGCCCCCGCCCTACAGTGGAATTCAGTTTGCTTTGTTACCTTTTATCTGTTAATCCTGATTTGCAGAATGTTGCTTTATCTTTATAAAACCTTGAGTTTAAGCCATTTGTTCTAGAATATAACCTGAAACTCGGTTTATAAATTTGTAAAAACGATATTTTTTGAACAAAGAATCCGCTAATATTCAAGGCTTTCTAACAACACTCAGCAAAACAGGATTTTTATCTGTTATCTCGGAATGCCGCTCGCCGGCATTCCGCGCCACTTCGTCGATCAGCCTGTTCATCCTGAAGCCGTATTCCATCGAGTCGTCCAGGATGAACGCCAGCTCCGGCGTCAGGCGCAGGTTCACGCGCTCCGCCAGGAGCTTCCGCACGAAACCGGACGCGCTTTTCAGCGCGTCCATCGTCTCCTTTTTGGCCTTCCCGTCTCCGAGGATGCTCACGTATACCTTGCAATACTTGAAATCCGCCGTCATGTCGGCCCGCAGGACGCTGACGACCGCGCCGACGCGCGGGTCTTTCAGATCGGAGCGGATTATTTCGGATATTTCCCGCTTAAGCTCGTCGTCTATCCTGTCAATTCTCGAGTTCTTTTTCATTGCGCACCTCTGTTTTCATTACCTCGGAACCTCTTCCATCACAAAAGCCTCTACTATGTCTTTTTCCTTGATGTCGTTGAATTTCGCGACCAATATGCCGCATTCGTAGCCCGCGGCGACCTCCCTGACGTCGTCCTTGAACCGGCGGAGCGTCTCCAGCGCGCCCTCGTGGACGACCTTGCCGTCTCGGATCACGCGTATCTGCGCGCCGCGCGTAATTTTGCCGTCCGTCACCATGGAGCCGCCGATGGTCCCGACGCCGGAGGCCTTGAACAGCTGCCGTATCTCCGCGTGGCCGATGACCTTCTCCCTGAATATCGGGTCCAGCATACCCTTCATGGCGGCGGTGATATCCTCGATGGCGTTGTAGATGATCCTGTAGAGCCGGATGTCCACCTTCTCCGCGTCCGCCACGGCCTTGGCGTTCGGCTCGGGCCGGACGTTGAAGCCGATGATGACCGCGTTGGAGGCCGAGGCCAGCATCACGTCCGTCTCGGTCACGGCCCCGACGCCAGCGTGGATGATCTTGATCCTGACCTCGTCGTTGGAGAGCTTCTCAAGGCTCTGGCGGAGCGCCTCCACGGAGCCCTGGACGTCCGCCTTGACGACGATGTTCAGGTCTTTGACGCTGCCGGCCTTGATCTGGCTGAACAAATCGTCCAGCGAAATCTTGGGCGCGAGGCTCTTGACCATGCTCTCCCGGCCCTTGGCTATGACGGAGTCGGACAGCATCCGCGCCTGCTTCTCGTTCGCCGCGACGTAGAACTGGTCGCCGGCCATCGGCACGTCCGCCAGGCCCTGTATCTCCACGGGCATGGACGGCCCGGCCTTCTTGACCTTCCGGCCCTTGTCGTCGGTCATGGCGCGGACGTGGCCGAAGCACGCGCCGGCGATGACCGTGTCGCCCACGTTCAGCGTCCCCTCCCGCACAAGCACTGTGGCCACCGGGCCGCGCCCCTTGTCGAGCTGCGCCTCGATGATCGTGCCCCTGGCGGGTTTGTTCGGGTTCGCGCGGAGCTGCTTCATCTCCGCCAGTATTATTATCATTTCCAGAAGCCGATCTATATTAATCCTCTGTTTGGCGGAAACCGGCACGGCGATCGTCTCGCCGCCCCAATCCTCCACCAGCAGGCCGTATTCCGTCAGTTCGCGCTTCACCTTGTCCGGGTCGGCGCCGGGCTTGTCGATCATGTTTATCGCCACAAGGATGTCCACGTTGGCGGCCTTGGCGTGGTTGATGGCCTCCACGGTCTGCGGCATGACGCCGTCCACCGCCGACACGACCAAAACCGCGATGTCCGTGACCTGGGCGCCCCTCATGCGCATGGCCGTGAAAGCCTCGTGGCCGGGGGTGTCCAAAAAGGTTATCGGCTTGCCGTTGATAGTGACCGAGTATGCGCCGATGCGCTGCGTTATGCCGCCGGCCTCGCTGGCGATGACGTTCGTGTCCCTTATGGCGTCGAGAAGCGAGGTCTTGCCGTGATCGACATGGCCCATGACCACGACGACCGGCGGCCTCTCGACCTTTTCCTCCTCGGCCTCCGTCCCGCGCATGAACGCCTGCTCGAACGGGTCGACCTCCACGGCCTCCTCGACAAGCACGTTATACCCCTCGCAGACCTTGGAGGCGGCCTCGAAGTCGATCTCCTGGTTCACGGTGGCCATGACGCCGAGCTTCATCAGCGCCTTGACCACGTCCGCGCCGGAGCGGCGGAGCTTTTCCGCGAGCTCCTTGACCGTCAGAATCTGCGGGATCTGGATAAAGCTGATATCCGGCTCGCGTTTGACCGGCGGCGGCGCCGTTTTCGGTTTTTGCGCCCTGCCCTTTTTGCCGGCGCCGAGCTTGCCCTCTTTCGAGTCGCCGTCGCGCTTTCCCTGGGATTTCTCCCTGCGCATCTGCTCGTTTTTCTGGAAAAGCTGCTTCCTGTCGTCCTTGGACGGCTGGGCCTCGCCCTTTTTATCGTCCTTTTTGCCGAATCCGCCTGGCCTCGCGCCTCCGCCCCTGGAAAATCCCGGGCGTCCGCCGTCCTCTTTCTTGGCAAAACCGCCGGGGCCGCCGCCCGGACCGCTTCTGCCGAAGCCCGGCCTGCCGCCGCCCGCCGGCGGACGGTCGCCCCTGGGGGCAAAGCCCTGCCCGGGTCCGCGCGCCCCGCCCTGGCCGTATCCGCCGCGCGGCGGGCCGGACTGGCCGTCCCTGCGCGGGTACGGCGACGAGCCGTCCCTGCGCGGCGCTCCGGCCTGGCCCTGAACGTCCCTGCGCGGATATGTCCCTGCCTGCTGGCCCTGTCCGTCCCTGCGCGGATATGACCCGGCCTGGCCCTGTCCGTCCCTGCGCGGATAACCTCCGGACTGATCCCTCTGTCCGTCCCTTCGCGGGTATGACCCGGCCTGGCCCTGTCCGTCTCTGCGCGGGTAACCTCCGGATTGATCTCTCTGTCCATCCCTCCGCGGGTAGGCTCCGGATTGATCTCTCTGGCCGTCCCTCCGCGGGTAGGCTCCGGATTGATCTCTCTGGCCGTCCCTCCGCGGCGGTTGGGCCGACGTCTGTCCCTGTCCGCGCTCTCTGCGCGGCTCCTGGTCGCGCTCGCGCCTCGGCTCCTGGTCATGCTCACGCCTCGGCTCATGGTCGCGCTCACGCCGAGGCTCCTGGTCATGCTCGCGCCTCGGCTCCTGGTCATGTTCGCGCCGCGGCTCATGGTCATGCTCGCGTCTCGGCTCCTGGTCGCGCTCACGCCTCGGCTCCTGGTCGCTGTACCTGTGCTGGGGCGGCTGCGCGCCCTGGCCGCCAACCGCCGGCTCCCTGTGGACGGGCTGCTGGCCCGTCTCGGCGGCCGCGGCCGCGCCTTCCCTGTGCGAGACGGGCTGCTGTTCGGCGGCATGGCGCGTTTCCCCCTGCCGCGCGGCCTGGATGCGGGCGCGCTCGCGCTCAAGCTCGCGCTCATGTTCGATTTCGCGCTCCGACCTCAGGAACTGGGCCTGCAGCCCGGAGCCCCGCTCGCGGTCGCCCGGGGCGCGTTCCCTCAGTTCGCCCTGGAAGCCCGCCTGCGCCTGTTCCACCGCCCGATGCCGGTCTCGCCGCCTGCCGTACTCCCTGCCGGTGATGGGGACCGGCCTTCCCTTCGGCGGCTGGCTGCCGTCCCCGCGCTGGGCCTGGCTTTGCGCCTGACCTTGGTTTTGTCCCTGGTTTTGGTTTTGTCCCTGGCCTTGTCTTTGGCCGTGGCCATGCCTTTGGCCGTGATTGTTATTTTGTCCCTGCCCCTGTCTTTGGTTTTGCTCGCGGCCGTGTTTTTGATTCTGCCCTTGCCCCTGCTGGCCTGACCGGTCCTGACCGTCGTTTTGGCCCGGCGCGCGGTCCCGGTTTTGCCTTTGGCCGTAGGCCCGCTCATGGGGATGCTCCTGGCCCCGCTGCCCGTCGCGGTTTTCCCCCGGACGGCGTCCGTCCTGCGGCAAGGGCCTCGCGCCCGCGCCCTGAATGTCGGGCCGTCCTCCCCGCGCCGGGGCTTTCGGCTCGGCCCAAATTACCGCGGATTTTATGTCCACGCTTTTGGCCCCCGGCCTGTTTCCCGCGGATCCTTCCGCCCCGCGCCCGGCGGTTCCCGCGTCCGGCCTGTCCCCGGCGTTTTCGCCCGCGCTCCTGCCCTCCGGTTTTTTCTCCGCGGTTTTCGGCTTTTCCTGAAGACGCGGCGCGTAAATGTCGCCGAGCCGCTGCACGTCGCGGTCGCTCACGCCGCTCTGGATGTTGGTAACCACCACGCCCAGCCTTTGCAGGTCTTCGATCGTCTCTTTGTTCGATTTGTTGAACTTTTTTGCGATTTCATGCACTCTCATCCTAGGCATTCACCCCTTTCTTCCCGTTTTCGCCGATCAGTCTCATCACGTTTTCCGCCAAACCCTCGTCGGTCACGACAAACACCGCCCTGTTTTCCCTGCCGATGCACCTGGATATCTCATCCTTCGTCCCGATCGTGATTATCGGGACCCGGTAATAAAAGGTCTTTTGCTCGAATTTCTTCTTCGTGTTGCCCGACGCGTCCCCGGCGAGGATAACCAGCCGCGCCGCGCCGTTCCGGAGCGACATCTCGCAGACGCGCTCGCCGGCGCCTATCTTTCCGGCCTTCATGCATATGCTCAGAAATGAGGCGACTTTTCTGTCCAGATTTTTTTCGGCGACACTGTCAATCGTTTTCATCCCCATCCTCTGATCCGGGCGTTTCCCCGGCGTGTTCCGGCAGATTTTCCATCTCCGCCCGCAAAGCCTCGTATATCTCCGCCGGAACGGCCTGCCGGAACGACCTCTCCAGCCCTTTGGACTTGTGCGCCCTGGCCAGGCACTCCCGGCTCGGGCAGACATACGCGCCTCTGCCGGCCTTCTTCCCGGTGGAATCCAGGAAGAACTCGCCCGCGTCGTTTCGAACGACCCTCACAAGTTCCCTCTTGCTCTTCATCAGCCCGCAGCCGGTACACCTGCGAAGCGGCGTTTTACGTTTTTTCTGCAACCGCTAGACCTCCTCGAAGCCGTCGTAAAGCGCGGCGAACTCCGTGTAGACCTCCTCCGGGATAAAGCCGGTCTCGTCCGACTGGGACTCGCTCTTTATGTCGATCCGCCAGCCGGTGAGCTTGGCGGCGAGGCGCGCGTTCTGGCCCTCCCTGCCAATGGCCAGGGATAGCTGGTGATCCGGGACGACGACCTTCGCGCTCTGGTCGTCGCGGTTGCAGGCCACCGCCAGGACGCGGCTCGGGCTCAAAGCCGAGGCGATGTATCGCCTGGGATCGGGATCCCACTCGATAATGTCGACCTTCTCGCCGTTTATCTCCGATACGACGATGTTGACGCGGTGCCCGTTCTGCCCGACGCACGCGCCGACTGGGTCCACGTTCGGGTTGTTCGACCAGACCGCGACCTTCGTGCGGCTGCCGGCCTCCCGGGCGATGGATTTTATCTCGACGACTCCGTCGAACACCTCCGGGACCTCCTGCTCGAAAAGCCTCTTCACAAGCTCGGGATGGGAACGGGAAACGCTTATGAGCGGCCCCTTTGTGGTCTGTTTGACCTCCAGGACGTAGACCTTGATCCTGTCCTGGAAGTTGTATTCCTCCCTGGGTATCTGCTCGCCGGGCGTGAGCACGGCGTCAGCCTTGCCGAGGGTTATAATGACGTTGCGCCTGTCGCGCCGCTGCACTATGCCGGTCAGAATCTCGCGCTCCTTGGTGATGTACTCGTTATAAAGTATCTCCCGCTCGGCCTCGCGGAACTTCTGCACGACGACCTGTTTGGCTGTCTGGGCGGAGATGCGCCCGAAGTTCCGGGGCTTGACGGAAATCTCCGCCGTGTCGCCCAGCTCGTAGCCGGGGTTCAGCGCCCGCGCCTCCTCCAGGGAGATCTCCGCGTTCGCGTCCGCGACCGTCCCGACGACGGTCTTTTGCGCGAAAACGTCCACCTGCCCGCTCTCCCTGTCGATAGCGACGCGTATGTTAACGGAGGCTCCGAAATTCTTTTTGCACGCGGTAAGCAGCGACGTCTCGATCGCCTCGAAAATCACCTCCCGGTCAATGCCCTTCTCGTTTGAGATCTGCTGCAGGGCGTCCATAAGTTCACTTGCGTTATCCATTTTTCTAAAACCTCCCTTTGTTCTGGATATTTTTGTTCTGAATATTTTCAAACGTCAGCCTGCAAACGGCCACGTCCTCTTTACCGAATCGTTTTTCGACGCCGCCGCATTCGATTGCGATCCCGCCGTCCACAAGCCCGACGAGCTTCCCGCGGAACGTCTTCGCGCCGTCCTCCGGCCTGTAGAGCCTTATCTCGACCTCTCTGCCACGGTATTTCGCGAAGTCCCGATCCTTTTTCAGCGGCCTGTCTATGCCCGGGGAACTGACCTCCAGGATATAGGCGTGCTCGATCGGGTCCTTCTCGTCCAGGACTTTCTCGACCGCGCGGCTGACGGCCTCGCAGTCGTCGATCGTCACCCCGTTCTCCCTGTCGATATATATCCTCAGATACCAGTTGGGACCCTCTTTGACAAATTCCAGGTCAAAAAACTCGATATCCGGGAAATTTTGCCCGAGTACCGGCCTCACGATCTTTTCGGCTTCATACGCCGTGTTATTGCCCGGCAAACGCTTCACCTTCCCGCCTGCGCCAATTCTCATATCGGCATTTTTATTCTTATACCGGAGTTGTAAATAAATGATAAGAGTGGGCGGGAACCCACTCTTATCCTGTAACAATATCCTGTTATAGGTAATATATCACGGTTTGGCAGAAAATACAAGCGGAATTTACGGAATTTTCAGGCATGAAAGAAACACCGCGAAAATTTGCCGCCCCCCGCGGCACGACAAACGCATTAAAGTATTTCCGCATAAAATTAGAGTTCCTTTTGTTGTAGGGCGCGCCGACCCCGGCGCGCCGTTCCGCTAAATTGGCGCTATTTGCAATGAATATTGTTGCAAGCCCGGCGCGCCGGGGTCGGCGCGCCCT
>WQUN01000152.1 GCA_009782085.1 Bacillota bacterium | reverse complement strand
GCCCCAGATCATCTCGGACTTTTTAAGCGGCAGGATGCCGTAGAGCTTGTCGCTGTGGCTCTTTTCGTGGACGGAAAAGACCGACCCGCCCGAGGTCACGCCGAATATCATGATAAACATCATCATATAATCCGGACCCTTGGACACCACGCCGATGATCACCCCGAAGAGGACCAATATGGACACCAGCCTCAGCATGGACTTGCTGGCGTAAAAGTCGAGCTTCGCCGCGTTCAGTATCCTACTCATGACGCGTTCCCCCCCTTGCTGATATGTACCAGTATCTCGTCGATATCGGGCTGTTCCGTCACAATGCCGCCCGGAAGCCCTCGCGCGTCCGCGTTCCGGATCATCCCGTTGAAACCCGAGGACGTGACCGACACGCCGATGAGCTTTTTTTTCAATTCGTCGGTCAGCTCCGCTTTGCCGCCCTTCACGATGGAGAAATGCTCCAGAAGGCCGTCCTTCGTGCCGGTGTAGAAGATCGCCCCGTGGTCGATAAGCGTGATGAAGTCCGCGCTGCGCTCCAGGTCGGACGTGATATGCGTGGAGAAGAACACGCTCTTTTCGCCGTCGGCGATGTATTCCCGCAGTATGTCCAGCAGCTCGTCGCGGGCGACCGGGTCGAGGCCGCTCGTCGGCTCGTCCAGGATCAGGAGCTTCGCGCCGTGGGACATCGCCGCCGCCAGCATCAGCTTCATCTTCATGCCGCGCGACAGCTCCTTCACCTGCTTTTTGGGCGGCAGGTCGAATTTTCTTATAAAATCCGCGTAGGTCTTGCCGTCCCACCGGCTGTAGAAGCCTTTGATCGCCTTTTCGACCTCGCTCACGCGCCAGGCGTCCACGAAGAATATCTCGTCGAACACGGTGGCCAGCTCCTGCTTGACGGCCAGTTCATCCTTTATGCTGTCCAGGCCGTAGATACTGATCTCGCCGTCCTCCCGCGCGGCCATGTTGAGGATGCAGCGGATCGTAGTCGTCTTGCCGGCGCCGTTTTGCCCGACAAAGCCCATGATATACCCGGCGGGCAGCGTAAAGGAGACGGAGCCGAGCCTGAAATCGCCGTAGCTCTTGCGGAGGTTTTTGACCTCCAGGGCGTTACTCATATTGGTTTCCCTCCGGTGTGAACTGAAATAGCCGCCGCAACTCGCATCTCGTCATTCAGTATGGCTTCCTTGATCTGCATATTAACATTAACACCACAAATCATATATATCAAGCGGTAAAAAAACTTTGATGAACGGAGCGAAGGACGGAGCGATATTGGAAAACTATGTTGTTTCGGAAATAACTGTATTATACCGATAAGGTGCGTATAAAACTGGCAGAGGACAAGGAGGCGCTAACCGCGTGAAAAAAACAGTCGGATTTGTTATCGTCGCCGGGCATTTGGACATCGAATGGTATCATACTCATCCAATTCTAAATTCGTAGTTGATTTGCGAGGATTTTTGACACGAGGCAAGGAAGCTACGACGACGCGTGCTCAAAAGCACGCTAGGAGGAGCTGACGCGGCATCGTGGCAAAAAGACCGCAAAGCGACTATGGATTTAGAGTTGGATGAGTATCAGCCCATGCGCAGCTACCGTTTTTGGACGGCGGAAGCGCTGGAGGACTTGCGGGAGGCCGCCGCCAGGGAGGACTTCGCCTGTTATGTCCTGGACGGACAGGTGTTTCCCCTGGAGGAATACCTGGAGGTCGTTCCCGAGCGCGAAGCGAATGTCCGGAAACTTATCCGGGACGGCAAACTCGTGATCGGCCCCTTTTACACACAGTTCGACGAATGGCTCCCGAGCGCGGAAAACATGATCCGCAACTGCCTTTTCGGAAGCCGCAGCTGCGCCCGGTACGGGGGCGGGATAATGCGGGCCGGCTACCTGCCCGACAATTTCGGGCATCCGAGGCAGCTTCCGCAGATTTTGACCAATTTCGGGCTCGACAGTCTGCTGTTTATGCGCGGGATGCCGGAGCTTCCGGAGGGGCACCCGGACGAATTCCTGTATGAGGGGATCGACGGGTCGCGCGTCCTGGCCAGTCACTTCCGCGAGAGCTACGCGGGCGCGTTCGACATGTGGGACAAGCCCGTGGATCCGATCACGCCGCGGAGCGTCCCCTATTATGAGATGCCGGAGTACGGGGAGCGCGGGTATCTCTCGTTCGAGTTTCACAAGGAGCTGGCCGTCCACGACGACCCGGAGCGCGTGGCCCGGAGCATGATCCGCAACGTCAGCCGTATAAAAGACCGCTATCCCTCGGGCGTCGTGCCGCTGATCGCCGGCTTCGACCACCTGCCTCCCCAGATCGCCGCCGGAGACTCGGTGCGCGCGGCCAATGAAATGCAGGACGGGATCGAGTTTGTCATGGGATCGGCGGAGGACTATGTCCGCGCCGTGCGGCTCAATCTGGAAAACCCCGCCGTCTATTCCCGGGAGCTTCTGGGCTCCCGATACCAATACGTACTGCTCGGGGCGCTTTCCACGCGCTCCTATCTAAAACGGCAGAATTTCGCCTGCGAGACGCTGCTGGAAAAATACGCGGAGCCCCTGGCCGCCCTCGCCCTGGAGCATGGAGGCGAGCCGCGCTCCGCGCCGCTTGGCGAGGCCTGGCGGAATATGCTTATCAACAGCGCGCACGACTCGATCCACGGCTCCTCCACGGACGAGGTGCATATCGAAACGGAGGCCCGCTTCGCCGCCTCCAGGCAGATCGCCGCCGGGATCGTCCATGAATCTCTCGGCTATCTGAGCCGTCATATCAGGCGCTGGTGGGAAGGCTCGGGCGAAAACGCGAGGGGGATACTGGTCTACGCCCCGGTCTCGGGCAGCCAGCCGGTGGAGCTGTGGCTTCCGGCAGGGGAAAAGACGCCGGTGATCCGCGGCCGGGACGGGCAAATCTTGCCCGTACAGACGCCGCCGCGCCCGACGCCTGAAAACAACGGCATAGGGCTGCCGCGGAACGGGCTGTTCCCAGACGCGGTTTACAGAAACGTGCTGTTCATGGCCGAGCTGGCCGCGGGAGGGGTGGAATCTTTCGCGATGACAGCCGCCGGCGGGGCTGGGATACCGCCGGAATCCCCCCTGACGGCGGGGGAAAACTATCTGGAGAACGAGTTCGTTAAGGTCACGGCGGACAGGGCGCTGATCCATCTCTTTGACAAGGAAACCGGCGCGGCCTATTATAACCTGAACCTTCTGGAGGAGGAAGCCGACGCGGGGGACGTCTGGGATTATTCCCCGCCTTGGACGCCCGGGAGCGCGGTACTGTCTTCCTCATTCGATTTCAAAAGCAAGCTGACCGAACGCGGGCCGGTGCGCGCAAGCCTGGAGGTCAGCGGCGCGATGGCCGTGCCGGCGCGCCTCTGCGGCGACAGGCGTTCCGACGAGCGCGTTCGCGTCCCGGTGGTATTCACGGTCAGCGTATACCGGGGCCTTCGCCGCGCGGACGTCAGCCTGCGCTTCGACAACGCCGCCGAGGACCACCGTATCCGGCTTTGCGTGCCGACCGGCATCCGCGCGGACAAGGTGCTCTCCCAGGGGCAGCTCGCGCTCATTGAGCGGCCGATCGGCGTTACCGAGGATCCGGACAAGTGGCTCCAGCCTCCCACGCGGCTTCTGCCCTTCCGGGAATGGGCGGCGGTGAGCGGGGCGGGGCGCGGGCTGGCGGTCGCCTTCAAAGGCGTCTACGACTACGAGGCGGAGAACGCCGCGCCGGGCGGCGGGGCCGTCCTTCGGTTCACGCTCCTGCGCGGGGTCGGGATGATGGGCCGCGAGAATATGCCGCAAAGAATGGGCGGCGCGTCCTGGGCGATCGCCACGCCGGGCGCTCAGTGCCGCGGAGTCCACCGGATCGAGTTTTCCTATCTGCCGTTTACGCCCGGGGAGGAGGACCGAGCGCCGTTTTTGCCGCTTGCCCAGGGTTTTTTGTGCCCTCCCGCGGCTCATCTGGCGCGTTCGGCGCCCGCCGAACCGGTGTGGACGCTGGACGGCCTGCCCCCGCGCTTTGCCTGGCGGGAGAAGAACATTCAGTTTTCCGCCTATAAACCCTGCGAGGACGGGGACGGGTTTATCCTGAGACTGTACGAGAATCAGGGCAGGCCGGCCGAGGTCGCGCTGACTGTCGGCCGGGACGCGGACGTCCGGCGCTCCGACATGAACGAGAGCGAGGGGGAGCCGCTGGAAAATACGGACGGCGCGGTGCGCCTGCGTTTCGGGCCGTATAAGGCGGAGACGATAAAGATACGGTATCAGGGTTAATGTTTTCGCACTCCGGTATAAAAAAACACTTGACAGAACGAAACCGAAGTGCCATACTGTATTAAACCGTTGAGACGGGAGTAACGGCATTCGCGCGCCATACAGAGAGCCCGGGAGGCTGAGAGCCGGGAGGGAAACGCGGATTGTCAAATGGGCCGTCGAGGGCGCGGCGAAAGGCGTTGGACGCCGAGTATACCGCGACGTG
>WQUN01000151.1 GCA_009782085.1 Bacillota bacterium | reverse complement strand
TTAATTCGTTTTTGTCCAGGCGTTCTAATTCTTCTCTTCTCATAACTATTATTTAACAGATATTGCTTGGTTTGTCAAACTGTGACTGAATAGTTACCAATATTTCTATAAGTACCCTCGGAAACCAATAAATCCCAGTTGTCACCCTGAGCGAAGCGAAGGGTCTTTATTCCAAAAATGCACCGTAACAATGGGGGGAAGATTCTTCGCTATCGCTCAGAATGACAGTTCTTATGCGGTTTTCGACTTTCCGAGGGAACTCTTCTATAATATGGGGGGTACGTATGGCGATCAATCTCGACGAACTGTTCGGCAACGAGGCGTTCCGGACGGTCGACCCCGACAGGCTGAAGATATTCAGAAATTTCGCGCGGGAAATCGAAGGAAAGAACATGCTGGAGGTTTTGAGTATCTACGCGAAATTCACGAAGAGCCTGCCGCCCGGCAAGCCTGTCACGGAGGCCGAAAAAGCCGCGATAATCCGGGCGGTCGGGGAGTCCGTGCCGCCGGCGGATTACGGTAAATTCCAGGCCGTGTTGAAGTTGGCGGAAAAATTCACTTGAAAGACAGAAAATATAGCTGTTCAACTAAAAAAATGACCTTTTCATCTGTCACCCTGAGCGAAGCGAAGGGTCTTAAGATTCTTCGCTTCGCTCAGAATGACAATGTGGTTATTTTCAAGTTGAATAGCTATAACAGAAAAAACTATATGTCATCCTGAGCGCAGCGAATGTTCCGGTTTCTTCGGCTTTTTTAAGGCCGAACCGTTCCCGGACCCGCGCGAAGCCTCTCCAGCGCCTCCTGAAAATACGCCGGCGGCGCGGCGCGGAACTCGACATACTTCCCGTCCGCCTCTGAAATATCGCCGGCGGCTTTCGCTTCGCCGGCGGCTTTCCGTTTCTCCGTCATGCCGGCGCTTTCCGGCTTCTCCCCCGGGATTTCGCTTTCCGGCTTCTCCCCTGGGATTTCGCCGGCCCGTCTCTTAGCCGCGTCAGCGCTCTCCTGTTTTGTCGCGCTCCCCGGCTTCACAAACCCAAGTTCCCCGGCGTGCAGCATCTGCCCGCGCAGCCCGACGCCGCAGACGCCGCTTTCCCCGCGCCCGTATACCGGGTCGCCGACGACCGGATGCCCGATATGCGCCATGTGGACGCGGATCTGGTGCGTACGGCCCGTCTCCAGGCGCGCCTCGATCAAGGTGTGCCGCGGGAACCTCTCCAGAACGCGGACGTAAGTGACCGCCCGTCTGGAGTTCCTCTCGGTCACGGCCATTTTCTTTCTGTCCTTTGGGCTTCTGCCGACCGGCGCGTCGATCGTGCACACGTCGTTTTTCAGGACGCCGTTCACCAGCGCCAGGTATACCCGGTGCATCGAGTGGCAGGCGAGCTGCCGCGCCAGGCATTGGTGCGCCGCGTCGGTTTTGGCTATGACGATCACGCCGGAGGTGTCCCTGTCGATCCTGTGGACGATGCCCGGCCTCAGCACGCCGTTGATCCCGGAAAGCCCGGAAGCGCCGGCATACGGTTCCGGACACGCGCCACGCCCGCGTACGGAGCGGCCGTCCGTCCCGCCGCAGCGCCAGAGCAGCGCGTTGACAACCGTGCCGGAGGCGTGCCCGGGCGCGGGGTGCACGACCATGCCCTGCGGCTTGTTTATCACGATGACCTCCCCGTCCTCGTAGAGCACGTCGAGAGGGATGTCCTCCGGCGCGGCCTCGGGGGGCAGCGGGCCTTGGATCTCCGCCCGGACGACGTCGCCCGGCCGCATCGGCGTTTTTTTCGCCGCCGGCGCTCCGTTCACCGTCACCGCGCCGCTCCCGATCAGCTTCTGCGCGCCGGAGCGGGTCACCGGGACTTCGGCGTCGGCCAGGCATTCCGCCAGGAAGACGTCGAGCCGCTTTTTAGCGTCAGCCTCTTCGGCGGCGAAAATCAGATTTTTTACGTTTTGCGCGGCTGATTTTTCCATTTGAAAGGCTGATTTTTCCTTTTGTACGGCTGATTTTTCCATTTGAACGGCTGATTTTTCCTTTTGTACGGCTGATTTTTCCTTTTGAAGGGCTAATTTTTCCATGTCTTTTTGTCAAAAATAAGCAAGGCCGCGAACAGTATCGTCCCGGTGACAATCAGGCAGTCCGCGATATTGAACACCGGGAAATTTATGAACTCGAAACAGAAAAAGTCCACGACAAGGCCGGTCAGCGCGCGGTTTATCAGGTTCCCGACCGCCCCGGAGAAGATGATCGCGGCCGAGAGGCGCAAAAGACGCTTTCCCGCGGGGATTTTCGTGTAATATATGGCTATCGCGGCGGCCACAACGGCCGACAGGACGACGAATACCCAGCGCCCGCCTCTGAACATCCCAAAGGCCACGCCGTCGTTCTCAACGAACGTAAGGTTGATGAAGCCCCGGATCAAAGGGACGGAATCGACAGGCTTCAGGAAACGGACGGCCAGAAACTTGCTGAACTGGTCGGCGGCTATCAGAAGCGCGCAGAAGAGTATGGCCAGGACGGGGAAGTGTTTTTTCGCTGTTTTTGCGGCTGCCGCCCGGCGGGGCTCATTGTCGTTTATATACTCCGCGTTTTCCATATTCAGCCTCACATAGAAATAATATACTTCAACGCCCTCATTATCTCGTCCTCGCCGGCGTTTTCCTCCACATACGCCTTCCCGGCCTCTCTGAGCAGCACCAGCCGCACGCCCCCGTCCCGCGTCTTTTTGTCCAGGCGCATCTGCGCCGCGACGGACTCCGGCTCAAAACCGCGAGCTCTGACCGGCAGGCCGAAGTACGTCAGCAGCTCCTCGCAGCGCCGCAGATCCTTTTCGCCGACATATCCGCGCTCCATCGACAGATACGCGGCCGCGGCCATGCCGACGGCCACGCACTGGCCGTGGTGCATGGAGAAGCCAGACAGGCTCTCGATCGCGTGGCCGAAGGTATGCCCGAAGTTGAGAAGCTCGCGCTCGCCGGTTTCCTTCGCGTCCCGGCTGACCACGCCGGCCTTGATCCCGCAGGAACGGCGCAGCGTCTCCCGGACGGCCTCCGTATCCCCGGCCATGATCCGCGCGCGCTCTTCCCAGAGCCATTCGGCGAAATCCCTGTCGAGGATCAGGCTGTGCTTGACGATCTCGGCCATTCCGTTGGCGAAGTGCTCCGGCGGCAGCGTTTTCAGGGTATCCAGGTTGATATAGACCAGCCGCGGCTGATAGAACGCGCCGACCAGGTTTTTCTGGCCCATGAAGTCCACGGCGACCTTGCCGCCGACACTGGCGTCGGTCTGCGCCAGAAGCGTCGTCGGGACCTGGACGAACGGCAGGCCGCGCATATACGTGGCGGCCGCGAAGCCCGCCGCGTCCCCCGTCACCCCGCCGCCCAAAGCCAGGACAAGCGACTTCCGGTCCAGCCGGCGCTCCAGGAAAAAGCCGTACATCGCCCGTATCTCGTCCAGGTTTTTATTTTCCTCCCCGCCCGGGAACATGTACGCGGAGACCCGCGCGCCGCCGGGGGCCGACGCCAGTAAATCCTGGAGCGGCCCGGCGTACAGCCCGGCGAGATTGCTATCCGAGACAATACATATGCCGCGGCCGGCGAAGCCCAGACGGGACAACTCTTCCGCCAGGGTGGAGAAGCCGGTTTCGATGACTATGTTGTAGTCGAGGCAGGGTATGCGGGTCATTTCACAACTCCTTCGTTTTCAGCCGTCTTTTATAATCAAAATGCGTCCGCAAAAATATCCCCGCCGCGCGCTCCAGCTGCGCCAAAACCCAGTCCGGAGGCGGCTCCCGGAACGCGAACAGTTTTTCCACGGGCGCGGCGGAAAATTGTTTCGCCGTTTCCACGGCCTCGCGGGAAAGCCTCATCAAGCGCTTTATGTCCTCCGCGCCGGCCCCGGAAGCCGCGCACTTCGCGCAAACCGTCCCCCCGCCGCCGAAAAGCACGGCCCCGTTCGCGGCTGTCGGCGAAGCGCCGTCGCCGTCAGTTTGATTTATTTTGCCGCCGCAATACGCGCAGGAGTCAAAATCCGGGGCGATCCCCATGTACGCCAGGAATTTGAACTCGAACGCCCGCGCCGCATAATCCGTCGAAATCTTGCCGCGGGACAGCGCCAGAAGGGTTTTCAAAAGCAGCCAGAGGACGTCGTCGCAGGGCGCGTTCTCAAGGATCGCCAAGTCGCAGAGCTCCAGCAGACAGGCCCCGGCGCAGAACCTGTCATAATCCTCGCGCAGGCCGTAGAAGCTCTCTATCACGTCCGCCTGCGTAAGGGAGAGAAAATCGCCCTTCTGAAAAAAAACAAAATCGGAATATGTAAAAAGCTGGGCGCCCGCCATGATTTTGCTGTTCTGCCGGCGCGCGCCCCTGGCGGAAACCGTGGCCTTGCCCCGCTCCTTGAGCAGGAGGGTCAAAACCTTGCCGGCCTCGCCTGTATCCTGTTCCCTTATGACTACTCCCCTCGCCTTAATGACGCTCATGATTACCCGCCGCCGCCTCGTTTTTTGTTCTATTGTTCACGGAAACGGCGTCGATATAGCCCATGTAGGCGTCCAGACTCCCGGATTTCTCGAAAATCCGCCAGAACATGTCGTTATAATGCATAGCAGACCCCCCTTAATGACCTTATTTTCACCGCCGGAGGAAGAGTTTATTACGAAAAATTATGGCAAATGTGCGACAGTTTGTCAAGTTCCAGGATTTGCCTTATTGTACGAACCCTATTTGCACCGAATCGCAAACCGGCCTGTTGATTATACCAGACGGAAACAGATGTGAACAGCCCCCGGAAAAAATAAAACGGCAACAGACACGGGGCGCGGCCGCCTCGGCGCGCCAGGGCGCCGCGCCCCGTGAAACTGTTGCCGTGGACGTCCGTTTTTTATTACAAAATCACGATATCGGAATTTACAGCCGGCCGCCCGTTCACGGCCGTCCATATCTGATAGCCGAAAGCGTCCAGCGCCGACGCGTGGCTCACCGAGGCGTCGATGATGTCCGCGTAAGCCCAGTGCGAAGCGTCCAGGTCGGCAAAGACCGGTATATTGACCGGGAGCGCCGACGTCAGCGACCTGCGCCCGAGCATCCCCGCGATCATCCTGACGGCTTCCGCCCGTGTGATCATGCTGTCGGGCCTGAATGTGCCGTCCGCGTACCCCGCGGCGATACCCAGGGCATAGGCGCTTCCGATATAGCGCGCCGCCCAGTGGCCCTCCGGCACGTCGGCGAACACGCCGCCCGCGTCGGCCAGGCCGGTGTACCTGGCCGCGATTGCGGTCATCTCGGCCCTTGTGATCGGCTGTTCCGGCCGGAACGTGCCGTCGCCGTATCCGACAAGGATACCCACGGACGCGAGATAGTTCACGCTCTGGGCGTACCACGCCGCCGGGTCCACGTCGGTAAACGCGGAGGGCGCTGGCGCGGTTTTGCCGGCGTCGTCGCACACCCGGTAGAGCATGGCCGCCACCTCGGCTCTGGCAGCCCGGCCGTCGGGCTTGACCGTGCCGTCGGGATAGCCGTACAAATATTGGGCGAATTGATGTATCACCCTGTTTTCCGGCGGAACCGCGGTCTGAGGGTTCTGTTCCGCGTCCGGCGGCCTGTCGGCCGTGTGCGTGACAGTCGGTCCGTAGGCTCCGCCGGGGACGCCCGTAACGTAATGAACGCCCGGAGCCTTTGGAACGTTGTCAACGCCCGGAACCTCCGGAGCGCCCGCCGCGCCCGTTACTCCGAGCGAAAGCGCGACGCTCGCGCCGGCGTTAGTCAAGGACAGCTCCGCCGTCGCTCCGCCGGTGTTGTAGCCCTGTTTAGAGGCGCTGACCGCGTAGACGCCGAAGGGCAGCCTCAGCCGGCTTATCGCCCCGCGGGCGTCGGTCGTATAGAAGACGCCGTTGACGGTTACCAAAGCGCCCTGAAGCGGCGCGCGATCCGCGCCCGCCACCGTGACGGCGAGCGAGCCCATTCCGGCCGAAACGGTCACTGAGCTTCCCGTTTTGCCGGGTTCCGTCTGCGTGATCTTGACCCAGCCGCCGCCGGGCCTGTTCGGTACGGACCACCTGCCGTCCGGGCCGACGGCCGCCGTCTCGCGGGAGCCGTCCGGGAATTCCACGAAAATCTCCGCGCCGGGCTCGCCGGTTCCAGATATTGTCGGATCGTCCGGCGCGAACGGGTCGACGCCGGGCCGCGAACTCACGCTTTGTTTCGAGAGGGACACGGACAGCGTTATGACCGGATCCGCCCGCGACAGCGTCACGGACATCGTACTGCCGGCGTAGCCGCCGTCGGATACGGTCACAGTGTAAGAGCCGTTTATCGGCAGCCTTACCTTGCCGACGGCCCCGCCCGCGTCCGCCGTATAGACCGCGCCGTTTATCGCGACCGCCGCCCCGGGAATCGGGTTCCCGGTCGAAGCGTCGGAGACTGTGACGCTGATCGTGCCGAAGCCCGCGCTTTTGCTGATTGTGGTCGGCGTCTTGCCGGTTTCCGTCTGCGTGACGTTTATCGTCCCGGATTCTCTGCCTCTTGTCGGAACGGACCATCTGCCGTCCCCGCCGACAACGGCGGTTTCGGTACCGCCGTCCGCGAACGTCACCGTTACGGAAGCGCCCGGTTCCCCTCTTCCGGTGATGTTCCCGTCGTCCGGGGCGAAGTCGTCCGCATAAGGCGGGGCGCTTGCCGTCCGTACATACCAGAACAGCGTGTTTGTCCCCGCCGGGACGACCCTCACGGCCTCCTCGCCCGGCATGAGCGCGTAGCTCATGCGGCTGAGATCGAACGCCTCCACGGAGGCCATGCCGGTGTAGACGGCCGTCGTGTCCTGGAAGAGCATCTGGTTTGTTTCATGGTCCATCGCGGTCCTGGTAACCGTGCCGGGAGTTATTCCGGCGGAATACCTGACGTAGTTGAACCTGACCTCCTGGTTTCCCAGGCCGCCGGTGTCCGGGAGGATATACGCCGATTGCGTCAGCTCGCCTATCAGGACGTAGTCCGTCATTGTAAGCGCGCCGAAGCTCGCGTATTCGCCCACCCTGTACTCCGCCGGCAGCGTGATCCTGTCCAGGAGCGCGTTCGCCCCGCCCGTGATGTCGTAGGCCGCCACGTCGACCGTCCTGGTCTGCCTGGCGTAGTAATACTCGACCGAGACCGGCGTCCCGTCGTAGGTCACCGTCTCCGGGGAGCTGAGAGCCGTATAGTACGCGGCCGACAGATCCGGGACGCCGACGACGGTCGGCACGCCGGCGGGAAGCCGCGCCGCGGTCACGTTTATCACCGCGCCGCCGGCGCCGTTCTCCTTCAGCGTGACCGTAACGTCGCCGAAGGCCTGCTCATAGAAGAATGTCAGTTCGTTGTCCTCCGGGCCGACCGCGGCGATGCCAAGCGCGTACTGTCCGACCACGTTGTAGCCGGAAATGCGCGGGGCGGCGCAGCAGAACGGCTGGCCCCGCATGGCGTCCGCCGTGAAAACGCCCAGTTCGGAACCGGTCTCGGCGTCCTCGGCGCGGATCGTCACCGCGGCCGCGAGCGAGACGTAGCGGAACTCCTGCATAATGGCCGAGTTCTGCACGTTAAGCGTCGCCGATGCGGTCACCGGCTCGTATCCGTAGACCGGAAGCGCGTCGACCGTAAAACCGCCGCTGTTTTTGTACCTGTACACGACGTAGTTGTACAGCTCCGCGCCCGTATCCTGCGAGACGCCGCGTATCGTGACCGCGCGCATGTTCTCGCTCATAACTTTTTCGATCGGCGTATAGGTGAATACCGCTTCGCCGTCCGCCGCGAGGTTCGCGAACGTCACGGACTGCGCCCCGCAGAGCTCATATCCGGGCACGTGGGGCGCGTAAGCCGTAAAGCCGCCGCCCCTGTCCGCTTCGAAACTCGTCCGGATCCCGGCCGGAGCCGCGATTGCGCGGTTTTCGTCGTCGACCAGGCTGACGGTTATCGTCACGGCGTCCTTTACATAATAGAAGGTGATCTTTCCGGGGATTGTCCCCGCCTTCGAAAGGCTCTCTCCGGGGGCCAAAGCATAGCCCGCGATTACCGGCGCGGGGACCGACATTCCCCGGCCGCGCGCGCCCGTAAGGACGTAAGTCCGGAGGATCGCGCCGTCGCTCCGGCGCACGGCCTCGACGGCCAGCTCGTCCTCCGCGACGGACGCGTAGTCGAACCGCGCCTCCTGCGGCGCAGCGCCCGGGCCGACGATCACGGTTTGCGGCGTCTGTCCGACGAGCCTATAACCGGCCACAGCCGGAGCGTTAAGCTCCGCGGCCTCGCCGACCCTATAGCGGCCCGCCGATACCGGGTAGCCGGTTATCGCCGTCCCCGCCGGGGTATAAGTCACGTCGTACGCCGCCGCGTCCACATCGCGGAGATCCTTGGTATAGTAAAACTCCGCGGCGCGAGCGTTGCCGTCATAGACGAAGCTAAGCGGCGTCTGAACGGGAGAGGCCGCGAGGGTGTAGTAGTCCGCGCTGAGGTCCGGTATAGGGACCACCAGCGGGTTTAAGGCGTCGTTGGCCGACGTCAGGGCATAGTTTTGCGTCCTGATCACTTTGCCGAAGGTGTTGTCCTCTTTCATCAGCACGGTCACGCCGCCGGTCGCCCTCGTGTAAACGAAGGTCATGGCGTCGCCCGCCGAGCCGTCCGGCACGATTGTCCGCGTCGCGGCGCCGCTCAGGTTCCAGCCCAGTATATACGGGGCGTTGCAGCTGAACGGCTGATTGATTGTGGCGGGGGCCAGAATCGGCGTAAAATTCGGGATCGGAGCGCCGTTTCCGTCGACGGCGTATATGGTCACCGTAGTCGCGAGCGATTCGTAGAGGAATATCTGGGTGATAGGCATGTCGCGGACGTCAAGCGTCACCGGGCTCGCCGACAGCAGCGCGTATCCGCTGACCGGAAGCGCGCCGACCTCGAAAGTCCCGCTGTTCTTCGCCCTGTTGACCGCGTAGCCGTACAGTTCCGTACCGGTTGCCTGCACTTTGCCCGTCACCGTTATCTGCACCGTGTATTCCCCTATGACCTTTTCGATCGGCGTATAGACGAACGTCGCGGTCTGGCTGACGTTTATACCCGGGAAAGTCAGGCTCTGGGAGCTTATCAGGACATACCCGGGCACATGCGGCGCGTAGACCGTGAAGTCTGTGTTCATTGCCGCCTCGTAGCTTTCCGCTGCTCCGGCCGGTACGGCTACGGCGTTGTTTTGGTCGTCTTTCAGCTCGACGCTGACGGTCACGATGTCTTTTTCATAATAGAACGTAACGACGGACGGAACCGTGCCTATCTTAACGGACGGCTCGCCGTCCCGCAGCCTGTAGCCCGCGGCATAAGGCGCACGGACGGTCACGTTCTGCCCTGTCACGCCTTTCAGAACGGAGGACTGGAGCAGATTGCCGGCCCCGTCGACCGCCTGCACGACGAGGTCGTCGACGGCCAGAGCCGTGTAGTCGAAATTCACGTCCTGGCTGCCGGCCCCGGGAAGGATTATCACTGTCTGAGGCGTCGTGCTCACCAGTTTGTAGTTGTCCACCACTGGCGCATGGAACAAAGCCGCCTCGCCGACGCGGTAACTTCCCGCCGGCCTCGGCGTTCCCATGACGGCCGGGCTTGAAGGAACGGTCGCGTCGTAGGTCACCGTTTGCGCGTCCCGGAGGTCTTTGGCGTAGTAATATTCCACGGTCGCCGCGTTGCCGTCGTAGACAAGCCGGTACGGGACCGTGTCAATGGCCGTGAAATAGTCCCGGCTGAGGTCCGGTATCGTCACGGTGAGCGGATTGTCCGCGTCGTTGGCCGCGGTGATGTCCATGCTCGCCGTGCCGATGATCCGGCCGTTCGTGTCGTTTTCCTTCATTATGACCGTCACGTTGCCCAGCGCCTGGGTGTAAGCGAACGTTATCTCGCTGTCGTCGTCTTCGACTGAGCCGATAGACTTGAGCGCGTTGTCGTTCAGGTTCCAGCCCAGGATATAGGGCGCGTAACAGGTGAACGGAGAGCCGTATTGCGCGTGGAGGCGGATCGGACTGAACTCCGGTATCGGGTCGCCGTCCCCGTCGACAGCGTATATCGTCACCGATGCGTCGAGGGGCGCGTAGACGAACACGATTTTCTGGTTGCCGTCAGCCGGGTCTATCGTCACCGAGTCCTGCTGGCCGCCGTCCATATATTCGGAAGTTTCCACGCCGTCGTCGTCGTACACAGTCCAGCCTATGACCGTATAATTCGGGATCTGGTCCGCCTTAAGAGTCACCGCGCCGTAGTTCGGAAGAAAGCGCAGGGTGTTCTCGAAGCTCATCAGACCGTCCGTGGACGAGACAGCCTTTATGATCTGGCTGTACTGCGTGTTTTCCTTATAATACAAGTGATACGTCCGCGGCGCGTCCTGGACGATATACACGCCTCCCGCCGGCGCGGAGGAATTCACGCTGTCGGGTCTCCACAGCGGGTCGCCGGCGAACGGGTCCTCCACAAGGGTTGTGACGTCCGCGCCGACCAGTTCCGTTATGACCTGATCGGGCATGTTGACGACCGTGCCCGCGTAGGTTGTCGCCGTGAATTTCACCGTGACCGACGATATTTTTTTATAGATGATGCTGAGAGTCGGATTGTTCGGGTTGACCGGCACGTCGTACAAGACGCTGAGCTCCCCGCTTAAGCCTCCCGTAAGGTGCAGGTCTTCGTCGGAGAGCGTATCGGCGTACTCGCCGCCGTACCAGCCGACCGCCCGGTAGCCCGGTACGTACGGCTGGAAACCGCTGTACTGCGTGCCCAGCAGATAGGGATGCACGACGCTGTCCGGCAGAAGCTGGCCCGTATAATCCCCGTAGACGCGGTACTTTACCGTTATCCGCTCGTCCTTGTCGGGGATGCCGTTGCGGTTCATGTCGGCGTTGTAGTAGAAGTTTACGTTCTGAGGCGCGGCGTGGGCCAGCGTCACCGTTATCGGGGAATCGCTGCCGGGCGGCGTATAGGCCGCGAAGTCCGCGTCGTCGAAGTTCCAGTCGGCCGGCGCGGCCAGATTGTTCGCCTTGTCCTCCAAGAACGTCTTGGTAACGCCGTCCATATCCGTCGCGGTCCGGCTCTGCAGGATGGCGCGCGTTCCGTCCGCCCTTACGCCGTACCAGTTTACCGTGACCGAGGCCGCCAGGTCGTCGGGTACCCCGTCGTTGTTGGCGTCCGTCCGGTAAAGATAGCGTATCTCATAGTTGGCGCCGATGCCGGGCGGCGCGCCGACAGCGAACGGCGTCTCCGCGTACGCCCCGGCCAGAAACGGGTCGGCGTTCTGGTTCCAGACGAAGTTCACGGTATCCGTGTGCTCCAGAGTCCCGCCCTCGTCCGTCCAAACCTCGTACCCGGTTACAATGCGCCCGCCGATATGCGGGACCGGCCTTGTCACGGCGGACCCGGGCTCATAGGCGTTCACGGCGCTGAGCTGCCCGCTGTCGTTGGCGATAGGGGTCTCGACCCCGCCGGCGGCCACGTTCATATACCTCTCCGTCACGTTCAGGAGGCCTTCTCTGTAGACGATATAGAGCGTTACCGGAGCGTTGGAGTGGATCACGGGGTTGCACCCGTCCGGAAACTCGCAGGTGACATACGAACCCGGGGTTCCGTCGGGAGGCGCGCCGATGCTGTAGCCCACCGCGTCGTCGGACGGGTCCTCGGCCTCGGGGGGCGTATAGGGATCCAGTTCCGACAGAAGCGCCGGCCCCACGGGGATCATGATGTGAATAGCCTGATCCGCGCTGCTGTACGCTCCCAGTTCATCGTTCCAGACGTCTATCGGCGTCCCGTCGTCATACACGAAACTTATAGTCGCGTCCGCCCACATGCCCGGATTCTTGTCGTAGGTGAAAGCCACGGTGTTCCGGCTGTTGGGCGCGCTGTCGGTGTAAAAAGCGTAGCTGTCAAGCGTCAGTTCCTTGGCCGGGTCAACCCGGTGGCGGACGCCGTAAGCGTCAGCCGCGGCAGAAAGAAAAGTCTGTCCCGGCGGGGACAGCGTATAATAGCCCGCGTTGGGCCATAAGCCCGTGTCCGTCACCGGGAGCGGCTGCACCACGTCCCAGCCCAGAGGCGGCGGATGGATCACGGCGTCGTAGGCGAGAGCGTCCCTGCCGCGGGTGAGCGGCACGCCGTAGCCGGGGCCGCTTTTATAGAAGCCGCCCGCTGCCTGGGAAGGCGGGACCGCCTGCGGAGCGTAGAGCTGTTTGCCGGAGCCGTTCAAAACGCCCCTGACATAGGCCTGAGTCTGCGTGTAGACATTGTCGAACGGCAAAATAAGGCGCGTCGTCTGCGCGCCGTTGGCGGTTTGCAGCCAGACGGCGCAGTTTTCGCCGAATCTGTTGCCGACGGTGTACTGCGTGGCGGTCACGGGCGTCATCACGCCGGCGTCGCCGACCGCCAGTTTCTTGTTGTACGCTTCGTTGAACATCGCCTGCGATATGGCGGGGTTCGCGTAGTACCGCGAAGTTATCGACGATCCGTTCGGCGAGGCCAAAATCGCCCGGCCGGAACCGGCCAGATAATACGGCGGTTCGACCCCGTAGAACGAAAGGCTGTAATAACTCTCCCCTATGCCGAAATTTCCGCTGCCCGCGCCGCCCGGCACATTCCCGGCCAGATTCTCAAAAACATAGGGCGACCGGTCGTCGGGATACAGAATGACGTATTTGACCTCGTTGGCCGGTTGGCTGAGCACCACGGTGACGCTCGACGGCGTGTCTTCGTAGCGCTTGATATTCTCCGGCGGACTGGCGGCGACCGTCTTGAACAGCGTCGTCTGGTCGCCCAGCACGTGCACCCAGGGCTCGGCGTCGGTGGCGCCTCCCTTGAAAGAGGCCAGGCTCGACTGCACATACGCGTTTCCGTTTGTGTCAA
The DNA here is from genome assembly GCA_009782085.1 of Bacillota bacterium. Taxonomy (GTDB): domain Bacteria; phylum Bacillota; class Clostridia; order Lachnospirales; family WQUN01; genus WQUN01. The sequence goes on along the minus strand of WQUN01000151.1, from coordinate 9,990 downwards.
TAAAAGCCGAACCTTCCCAGCCCTCGCTGATGGTATAGACAGCGGCGCCGTCAGGCACCTGTTTCGGCCGGAAAGCCGTCAGATACCTGTAATCACCCGTTATATTCACAAGAACCCCGTTGACATATCCGTGATGGTTGTAATACGGATTATGGCCGATCGCGTAGATGGTATAGTCCCTGTCGATGGCCATCCAACCCCACTGGTACATCGTGAAGTCCCTGAAGACCGGGGCCGGTATCAGACCGGTCGTCGAGGTTCCGGTCGTATTCATGGTGGAAACCTGCGTGATCAGGCCCGGGGACTGTCTGTTTCCGGCCGTGCCGGTCTGACCCTGCCCCAGGTTTGTTTGCCCGGAAAAAGAACTGGTCTGGTCGCCCCAGGTGTATATCCGGCCGTTGTCGTCCATCGCCCCGAAGAAGCCGTTGCCGCAGTCGACCTTTATTATCCTCCCGGCGCCCGCCGGGAACACCGTGAGCATGGGCCTGTTGGAGTTGGCCGCGTTTGTCGCGGCGTTATACGGCGCCCAGGTGTAAACGTCCCCTGTCGAAGTCAGCGCAATGCTGACCGGATCGTTCGAATAGTCGGAGGCGACCACGCTGACGAAATTGTTCGGCAGCGCCGAGCCGTCCTGCGCCGTGGTCAGCTGGACCGGCGTCTGCGTTTGGATGCTTGCGCCGGTGCCGAGCGCGTAACCCGCGCCCGTCAGGGCGTTCGCGCCGTGGCCCCAGGCCCAGAGATTTCCGTGCTGGTCGATAAAGCGTCCGCCGCCGCAGGCCGCCGAAACGTCGACGGCGTATATCCCCGCCGGCATGATGACCTTCGCGGGATAGTAGACGCCGCCCACACTTTGGACAGGATGTCCCAGGTTGATGGGGCCGCGGGCTTCGATGCCCCATGACCAGATGTTGCCGTCGGTATCCAGCGCGACGCTGTTGGATTCGCTGGAGGATATCTTCCTGATCCAAGGCATGGGCACGAGCGAACCGTTGTCCCACACCTGCGTCACCTGGACGGCGATGCCGTAGTTGTCGTAAGGCCGGCCCAAAAGCTGGGTATCGTAGCCGCCGGCGCTCCACGTGTAGACTCTGCCCTCGTCGTCCAGCGCCGCGACATGCCACGATCCGACCTGAACGTCGACGAAGTTCGCCTTGGTCATCTGGTTCGTGGACATCTGCGCCTTTACTTCGCCGCCGGCGAGCGGAAACCCCGGCAAAAACAGTATCAAAGCCAGGATCGCCGCCGCCGGAGCCCTTATGAATCTTTTCTTTGTGTCCATTAACACCCCCGCCTGATATGAGCCCCCGCGGAAACTCCAAAACCTTTTCCGCTGTCATCCTGAGCGAAGCGAAGGATAACCTAAAATCGGAGAAAACCGGGCGGGAAGCCGAATACGAATCTCAGATTAAAACTTCACAGGCGGAGCCGAAACGCCGAACGCTTCTACGGCGTTCTCGGCGACAGACGGTGAAGATTTTAATCGAGATTCGTATGAAAAGGCGGGAACCGGCACGGCTGCCGGTAAAATCAAACCCTGAGGTACCATTTATCGTTTCGTTTGAAATTGAGCTTCAAACTTCGCGCGAAACGCCCCTCTTACATTGGTCGTTTCACGCTCGTTTTCAGCTCATTTCAAATCGAAACGATATTGTCGTTTCGTTTGAAATTGAGCTTCAAACTTCGCGCGAAACGCCCCTCTTACATTGGTCGTTTCACGCTCGTTTTCAGCTCATTTCAAATCGAAACGACTTTACCGGATGACAGATATTTTCGCCTCCGGCATTTTTGGAATTCTTCGCTGCGCTCAGGATGACAGCGTGAGTTTCCGTGGACGCCACATTTATATATTTGGCATTATTTGCACTTTGCGGCGAAAACCGGATCATTTGCATAGTTTGCATAGTAAGGAAGTGACGCTGACATGCGAAGCGGATCGCGCCCGCAAAATGCGGCAGCAGAACGGCGTAAATTGCGGATCCCTGTTTATCACAATAATAATCGGGATTCGTATAAGGCGCGGTTTATGCGCCGCCCGCCGTTCTCTGCCCGGGATTAGTATGCGCCATAAAGCCGCTCAAAATACGGGCGCTCCCGCGCCTCAGCCGCCCTCGACGTTATCAAAGGGCCATGTTTGTATCCCGCCGATATCCTGCACATTCGTATACCCAAGGCCGACCAGAATCCCCGCCGCGTTTTTGCTTCTGACGCCGGAGCGGCAGTAGACCATGATCAGCGCGTCCTTGTCGGGCAGTTCGTCCGCGGCCCTGTTCTCGATTTCGTCGACGGGAATCAATACGGCCCCGGTTATGTGCTTTACATCGTATTCGGCCTGCGTTCTGACGTCCACGAGGATATAGGGGTCGCCGCCGTCCATCACGCGTTTCGCGTCCTCCTGGGACATGGAGTGGTATACGGCTTTCGGGGCCGGCGTTTGGCTGTCCGACGGGGCAAGGCTTTCCGACGGGGCCGGGCTGTCCGACGGGGCCAGGCTGTCCGACGCGGGGGCGGACGCGCCCGCGGACGGAACCGCGGTCCCCGCGGGGTCGTTTCGGCCGGCGCACGCGGCCGCGGACGCGGCTATGGCCGCCGCGGCAATTATCGCGGCGCATTTTTTGCAGCGCCGCCGGATGACCATGAACGGCGCGCGGGAAACAAGCTCCGCGAAGCGCGGGCTTGTCCTGTCGTTTTTCATTTTTTCATTTTTCATTTTATTCAATCCACCCCTCCAGCGCCTTGTGGGCCGTTTTCAGCCGCTCGGTCACCTCGATGCCCTGCGGGCATTTCTTTTCGCACTCTCCGCAGGCAACGCACCTGCCCGCGTCGGCGGCCGCGCCGGCTGCGAACCAATATCGCCGCCTGGGCTGGCCGAAATCGCCGAAACGCATTCCGTCGTTGTAAAGCGTGAACGCTCCCGGTATGTCGACGCCTTGCGGGCACGGCATACAGTAACCGCAGCCGGTGCACGGGACGGTCCCGATGGAGTCGTAAGCGGCCTTGACCTTGCCCAAAAGCTCCCTCTCCCCGCCGGACAGGCATCCGGGGACGGCGTCCGGCTTTGAGAATATCTCAATGTTTTCTTTCAGCTGATCCAGCGTGGTCATTCCGCTCAAAACAGTGCTGATTTGGGGATAATCCAGCAGATAGCGGAACGCCCACTCGACCGGGGCGCGCCTGACCGGGAACGCGTCGTAAAGCGATTCCACCGGCCCGGGCGCGTTCGCCAGGCCGCCGCCCTTTAGCGGCTCCATGACGGCCAAGGCGCAGCCCTTTTGGCCGGCCAGCGTGACCGCCTCGGCGGTGGTTTCCCTGTCGCAGTCTATGAGGTTCATCTGCACCTGGCACATATCCCAGGGATATTCGGCCAAAACCTCGCCGAAAAGCTCCGGCCCGCCGTGGAAGGAGAAGCCGACGGCACGTATCATGCCCTCGTCCCGGAACTTCTCATATTCCGCGTATATCCCGCGCCGTTTGATCTCGTCCCAGTTGGACGGGTTTACGTTGTGGATCAGGTAGACGTCGAGGTAGTCCGTGCGCAGCTTTATTAGCGTGCTTTCGAGATTGCGCCGGATGTCCGCTTTTGTTTTCATCACGTGCGTCGGCTGTTTCGTGGCGATGCGCACCTTCTCGCGAAGGCCGCCGTCCAGGGCCTCGCCGAGCGCGGCCTCGCTCTGCCGGTTGTGGTATGTGAGCGCGGTGTCGAAATAGTCGACGCCGTGTTCCACGGCGTATCTGATCATCCCGAACGCCTTTTCCAAATCCACCGCAGCCCGGCTTTGGTTTTCCCCGTAGAGCCTCGGCAGGCGCATACAGCCCATGCCGAGGGCGGAGACGGAGTAGCCTGTCTTGCCGAAAGGACGCCTGTTCATTGAATGACCTCCTGACTTAGTTGCATATCGACACTACAAAATCATACGGCGTTATGACATGGTTACTATCCATACTATTCAGTCCTTTGTTAAGCCTTATAAATCCAAACAGCGTCATTCAAGACTCTATCACAAAATCTCCTATCTTCTGATGAGAGAAGATTCTCATAAAACACAAAGTCAACTTCCAGCGGTTTCACGTTGTCACAGAAATCCTCGACAAACGATAAAAACTGCTGGGTCGCGTCGGACATATTGTAGTCATAGTCGTACAACAAGTCTATGTCGCTGCCGTCGGCGTAATCGCCTCTCGCGTAGGAGCCAAAAAGACCGATGCGCCTGATACACGGATACTTAGAGGCCGTGTTCGCCGCTATGTCAGCTATTTTGTCGATCGTTGCCGTCGACACCGTAAATCACCCCGTTTAACTCTTTGACTACGTTCTCACTCTGCAACATACCACATATATCATAAATGATTCGGAAATTAACTTGTTCATAAGCATGGCTGGCAATATTCCTGGCACCGATCACCTTTATCCGGCTAAAGCCCGGTAAAAGAAGCAATGTGGCGTCTGAAATATCCTTCCTTATTTCGGCAATATTCGTGATAATCTGCGTAATAGCATATTGCGCCAGCCGGTTCGCAGCAAAATCGGCGTGTGATTCAACAACAAAATGATCAAAACATTCTCCAATATCCATAATATAGCCAAGAATTCTTCTCAAGCTAATTATGTCAGTTTCTGCACTGTGCTTCACGGTACTCAACTCCTGTATTCATCCATTCATTGCCCATACCCGCTATATTCATGTTTACTCACCGCCCGTTGCCTTCTCCGCCAGCCCGCTGTTCAACAGTTCCGCCACGTTCCTGACCCCCACTATATTCATGTCCCCGTACTCCCTGATCCCTTTCAGATTAACCCTCGGCAGCAGGCACGTTTTGAACCCCTGCTTGGCCGCCTCCCCTACCCTCTTGTCGGCGTTGGCCGCGGCGCGGAGCTCGCCGGTCAGCCCGACCTCGCCCAGCGCGGCGGTGTAAGGGTCTATCGGCCTGTTTTTATAGCTCGAGGCGATGGCCAGCACCGCGGCCGCGTCCAGGTACGGCTCGTCTATCTTGAGCCCGCCGGCGATGTTCACGTAGACGTCGTACGTCCCCAGCTTCAGCCCGGCCCGCTTTTCCAGCACGGCGATGAGCATGACCGTCCTGTTGTAGTCCAGGCCGTTCACGACGCGCCGGGGGATGCCGAAGCTCGTGAAGCAGCACAGCGCCTGGACCTCCGCCAAAATCGGCCGCGTCCCCTCCATGCCGCAGGACACGACGGAGCCGGGCACGCGTATCGGCCTGCCGGACAGCATGTACTCCGACGGGTTCGCGATCTCCCGGAGGCCGTCGCCGTGCATCTCGAATATGGCTATCTCGTTGGTCGCCCCGAAGCGGTTTTTCACCGCGCGGATAATGCGGTAGCTCTCGCGCTTCTCGCCCTCGAAGTAGAGCACCGTGTCCACCATGTGCTCCAGCACGCGCGGCCCGGCCAGCGCCCCCTCCTTAGTCACGTGCCCGACGATCCAGACGGTCACGTTTTTACTCTTGGCAAGCTTCATCAAAGCCGCCGCGCACTCCCTGATCTGGGCGACGCTTCCGGGGGTCGAGGAGAGGGACGGGTTATAGACAGTCTGTATCGAGTCGACGACCGCCATGTCCGGCCGGGTGTCCGCTATCGCGGCCTCGACCGTCTCCATGTCGTTCTCGGCCAATACGAGCAGGCCGTCCGTATCGACGCCGAGGCGCGCCGCGCGCATACGTATCTGGCCGGCGCTCTCCTCGCCGGATATGTAGAGGACCGCGCGTCCGGCGCGGCACGCGTTCCGGCTGATCTGCAGCAAGAGCGTGGACTTCCCGATCCCCGGGTCCCCGCCGACGAGTATCAGCGACCCCCTGACCGCGCCGCCGGAGAGCACGTTGTCCAGCTCGGATATGCCCGTCGGGATGCGCTCGTCGCGCCCGGCCGGTATCTCGCCGAGTTTTTGCGGCGCGCCGCCGGCCGCCCCGCGCGTTTGCGGGCGGTTGTTAACCGCCCCCGCCAGGCTTTCGGTTTCCTCCAATGTGTTGTACATCCCGCAGGACGGGCATCTCCCGAGCCACTTCGCGCTCCCGCAGCCGCAGTTTGAGCATATAAAAGCCGTATTTTGCTTAGGCATGTCAGTTCTTCTCTATTCTGACGTCCAGAGGTTTGCCGCTCAGTTCCAGACTGACGGTGACCTTGCCGGACATGTTGGATTCCACGTCCCCGATGTTTTTGCCGCCGACTATAACCCGGTAGCCCGTCTCCGGCTCGAGCCCGAGCGTCACCTGAGTGCCGCCCGCGCCCTCGGCCGCGAACGCGACGGACTTTTCAGTCACGCGAAAGCCATGGAAAGAAGCCCCCGGGACGGCCTCCAGGAGCAGCGCCCCGTTCTTTTCGATCCGCGTAAGCTCCCTGTGGGTCTTTACGCTGTAAAGGCCGCCGAACGCGTCGAAATCGCTGATTTTCCTCTTCTGGGACGTCGTGTGATCGCCGAAACTGATCGTGCCGTCCGCCTCCGGGCGGATGATCTCGTTGATAGCAGACATGGCGCGCCTCCCGCAATGTTATAAATTTTTCCAGGCAGTGGAATTATATCACATATTGTTATCGACAGCATAAAAAGAAATACAAAACTCTCTCATTGTACGTTATAATTATTTCAGTATCCCCAAAGGCGTGATATTTTTGTTCGACATCCCCGAAGAACTGAAAAAGCTCCCTAAAAAGCCCGGCGTCTACATCATGAAGGACGAGTCCGGCAAGATAATCTACGTCGGCAAGGCGATAAACCTCTACAACCGCGTCCGGCAGTATTTTCAGGCGTCGTCCGCCCAGACCAGCCCGAAGGTCTATTTCATGGCGCCGCAGATACGCGAGTTCGAATACATCCTCGTGGACGGCGAGCTGGAAGCCCTGATCCTGGAAAACAACCTGATAAAGAAGCACAACCCGCGCTTTAACATAAAGCTGAAGGACGACAAGGGATACCCGTATATAAAAGTGACCGTGAACGAGCGCTTCCCGCGATTTTTCCTGGCGCGCAGGCACGAGAAGGACAGAGCGCGCTATTTCGGGCCGTATATCGGCGGGACGGCCGTGCGGGAGACGCTGGAGCTTATGCACAGGCTCTGGCCCATACGCACCTGCCCGCGCAAGTTCCCACGGGACATAGGCAAGGAGCGCCCGTGCCTGAACCACTACATCGGCCAGTGCCTGGCCCCGTGCACGGGGAGCGTCTCCGAGGAGGAGTACGGCGCGCTCGTGGAGGAGGCCATGCAGTTTCTGAACGGTAAATACGAAAAGGTGCTGAAAAGGCTGGAAGCCGGAATGCTGGAGGCCGCGGAGAACCTGGAGTTCGAAAAGGCGGCGGAGATGAGGGACAAGATCAGGACGATACGCGCGCTCTCCGAGAAGCAGAAGATCGACGGCGAGCCGGGCGACGACCAGGACATAGCGGCCCTTGCGCGGAAGGACGGCGAGGCGCTCGCGCAGGTGTTCTTCATACGCGGCGGCAAGATGATCGGCAGGGAGCACTTTTCGCTCGGCGGAGGGGCGGCCGGGGCGGACCCCGGCCTTTCCGGCCTGCTTTCCGACGGGGAGATAATGACGGAATTCGTCAAGCGATTCTACGGCGAGGCCGCGTTCATCCCCAGGGAGATCATCCTGGAACACGACGTCGAGGCCGGCGAGAAAGACGTGATCGTGAAGTGGCTTTCGGGCCTGAAGGGCCAGAACGTGACGCTCACCGTGCCCAAGCGGGGCGAAAAGCTAAAGCTCGTCCAAATGGCCGCGAACAACGCCGCCCAGACCCTGGAGCAGTTCGGCGAGCACATGAGGCGCGAAAAGGAGAAAACGGAGGGCGCGGTCGCGGAGATCGCCCGGGCGCTGGGCTTCGGGGACGCGGAGATCCGGCGCATAGAGGCCTACGACATATCCAACATCCAGGGGTTCGAGTCCGTGGCGTCGATGGTCGTCTTTGAGAACGGCAAGCCGAAGAACAGCGACTACAGGAAGTTCAGGCTAAGGAACGTCCTGGGGCCGGACGACTACGCCGGAATGGAAGAGGTCATCGGCCGGAGGTTCGCGCGATACAGGCTGGAGACCGAAAACCCGGGCCCGGACGGAGGCATTTCGCCGGACGGCGGCCAGCACCGCACTTTTTCGGACGGTTTTGTCCCGGAGAACGAAGACGGGGATGGTAAAGAAAACGCTCCGCCGAAAAAAACGTCGTTTTCCCGGCTTCCGGACATAGTGTTCATAGACGGCGGCAAGGGGCAGGCCGGCGCGGCGGAGAAGGCCATGCGCGCGCTGGACATCGACATCCCGGTCTGCGGCATGGTCAAGGACGACCGCCACAGAACGCGCGGCCTGCTCTACGAGGGCGAGGAAGTGACGCTCCCGGCCGGCTCCGAGGGCTTCAAGCTCGTCACGCGCATCCAGGACGAGGTGCACAGGTTCGCCGTGGAATATCACAGGAAGCTCCGCGCCAACGCCCAGGTCAAGTCCGTGCTGGACGAGATTCCGGGCATCGGGCCGAACCGGAGGAAAGAGCTGATGAAGAAGTTCAAGTCGCTGGAGGCCATAAAAGAGGCGGATACGGAGACGCTGGCGGGGGTGAAGGGGATGAACGCGAGGGCGGCGGAAGCGGTTAGGGAGTTTTTTAGGGGAAAGTAGGCGCGGTAAGCGGGGTACATGATATTATTGACAAAAGATATTAAAATAATGTAAAATAATTATATGAAATATATGAAAAATGTCTTATCAAAGTATTCCATCTGTTGGGAAAGGGCGGTGATTAAACGAAAATACTCCTTCACAATGGTAATCTCGACCATGAAGGAGCGCGCGTCATATCCCGCGACTGCCAATCCACCAAAGGGGGGCGATGTACACCAAAAACAATGCTCTAGGAAAGACATGTCATTTTTTTATTTCAATAACCTCAAGGGGGCGGAAAAATGAAATTCTTTGCGAAAAAACTGCGGAAAGCGATTTGTATTCTGATTTCGGCCGCTTTCATACTGTCATTCCCGGCCGGGACAGTATACGCGCGGCAGGATGCGCCGGCTGTCGCCCAGCCGTCGGCCGCGGCTCTCGCGGCTTCGGCCGGCGCGAGCTACACGTGGCCGGTTGATCTGGCGGTCACTGACGGCGCGCTCGGAAGCGCGCAGGACGGGAATTTTGGCATAATCGACGCCACCGGCGGCAGCCTGACCTATATGGCCGACGAAAGCGTACCCTACGTCCGGTACGTACATAACGGAGGCGGTACGGCGTCCTCGAACAAAGCCGTCGCGTTCGGCATCCTGTTTCAGAATCCGATCTCGGACAGCATAGTGAAGGTCGAATACAAATACAGGATACAGGGCAATCACGGATTTTCCGGCGATCACTTTATCGAGGGCAGTTTTTGGAACGACGGGAACAGGGTCTTCGGCGCACTGTCGAAACCGCATAACGGCGAGATCCGGCCGGAACCGTTTTATGTATTTGGCGTGTCGAGCACGCTTGACGGATGGTATCAGGCGTCGGTGGAATTTAACCAGGTGACGGGCGCGTTTTCGATAGATTCGAGCACCGCTCCCAGCTGGGGCGGATTCCCGCAAACGGGATACCGGCCGAACAACGCGCCTATCACGAAATTCTCATTGAACGAATACGGCTGGGACGGGGGCTTCCCCTGCACCTTCGACATCAAGGACGTCAACGTGACCGTCACGGAGATCCCGCGCGGCGCGCCCGAACTGCTCGCGCCCGCCGACGGCGCGACGGTGGTCTCCACGAAGCCGAGCTTTTCCTGGACAGACTCCATGGCAGGCAGCTACACCCTGGAGATCTCCGCCTCCGATACGTTCGCCGGCGCCGCGGCGATCGGCGGCATCACCGGGACGAGCTATACGCTGGGCGATTCGTACGCGCTGAGTTATGAGACGAAATATTACTGGCGCGTGACTTCTGTCTACGCCGGCGAAGACCCGTCCACCCCGAACAGGACGAGCGCAGCGCGCGCGTTTACGACAAGGCCCGCGCCGCCCTCTTCCGCGCCGGCCGGC